>NZ_JBTJEQ010000012.1:0-101789 GCF_054456675.1 Jatrophihabitans sp. YIM 134969 | reverse complement strand
GCCAGGGCCGAGTCCAGCGCCGCGGCCACCTCGGCGCGGGCGGCGGCGAGCCGGGGGTCGACGACCCGGGCCGGGCCACGACGCCCGCCGGACGTCTTGGCCTCGCTGGGCGGGAGCAGCACGCGCACCCGGACACTCTCGCACCACGTCCCGATCCCGCTCGGCCGGTCCGGGGCACTCGGCCGGTCCAGGACGCTCGGCCGGTCGGCGGGACGCCGGGCGGGACGGGGGGCATGCTGTGGACCGTGCTCGGACTCCCTGACGGCGTGACCGCCCTGCTGTTCGACCTCGACGGTGTGCTGACCCAGACCGCGAAGGTCCACTTCGCGGCGTGGAAGCAGACCTTCGACGAGGTCCTCACCGCACACGGCGACGACCGCCCGTTCACCCAGGACGACTACAACACGTACGTGGACGGCAAACCGCGCGAGGACGGCGTCCGCGACTTCCTCGCCAGCCGTGACATCCACCCCGACCGCGGCGCGGTCGACGACTCGGCCGACACGCCGACGATCTTCGGCATCGGCAACCGCAAGAACGACCTGCTCCTGGAGAAGATCCACCAGGACGGCGTCGAGACCTACGCCGGTTCGGTGCGCTACCTCGACGCCGCCATCGCCGCCGGCTTGCGCCGCGCGGTGGTCTCGGCGAGCAAGAACACCGAGGACGTGCTGAAGGTGACCGGGCTCCGCGACAAGGTCGAGATCGTCGTCGACGGCAACACCGTCGCCGCCAAGGGCCTCGCCGGCAAGCCCGCGCCGGACCCCTACCTCGAGGGCGCGCGCGAACTCGGCGTGCCGGCGAGCGCCGCCGCGGTGTTCGAGGACGCCCTGGCCGGTGTCGAGGCCGGGCGGGCCGGCCACTTCGGTTACGTGATCGGGGTGAACCGCGTCGACCAGGCGGACGCGCTGAAGGCCCACGGCGCCGACGTCGTGGTCGACGACCTGTCCGATCTGCTCGACGACGCCCCGGAGGCCTCCTCGTGATCCGCCAGTCCCGCTTCCCCGTCGAACCCTGGGCGGTGCGCGAGATCGGGCTCGACCTCGCGTCCATGCCGCAGACCGAGTCGGTCTTCGCGCTGTCGAACGGCCACATCGGCCTGCGCGGCAACCTCGACGAAGGCGACCCCAACGGCCTGCCCGGCACCTACCTCAACTCGTTCTTCGAGCTGCGGCCGTTGCCGTACGCGGAAGCGGGCTACGGCTACCCGGAGTCGGGTCAGACGATCGTCAACGTCACGAACGGCAAGCTCATCCGCCTGCTCGTCGACGACGAACCGTTCGACCTCCGGTACGGCGACCTGCTGCACCACGAGCGGATCTTCGACCTGCGCGCGGGCGTGCTGCGCCGGGTCGTCGAGTGGGCCACCCCGTCCGGCAAGCGGATCCGGCTGCGGACCACCCGGCTGGTGTCGTTCACGCAGCGGGCGATCGCCGCGATCGACTGGGAGGTCGAGGCGGTCGACGACACCCGCGTCGTCGTCCAGTCCGAGTTGGTCACGAACGAGGAACTCCCGCGCCAGTCGAAGGATCCGCGGGTGGCGGCGGCGCTCAAGGAGCCGCTCCAGGCCGTCGCCCACTACGAGAACGACCTGCGCGCGATCCTGATCCACAAGACCCGCGCCAGTGAGCTGACCATGGCCGCGGGGATGGACCACGAGATCGTCGGTCCGGACCACGCCACCCAGCGCATGCAGACCGACCAGGACTTCGCGCGGATGACCTACGGCACCTTCCTCAAGAAGGGCGAGAAGCTCCGGATCACCAAGTACCTCGCCTACGGCTGGTCCTCGCAGCGTTCGGTCCCCGCTCTCTACGACCAGGTCGACGCCGCGCTGGTGGCCGTCCGCCACACCGGGTGGCACGGGTTGGTCGAGGAGCAGCGGGCCTACCTCGACGACTACTGGGACGGCGCCGACGTCCACGTCGACGGCGACCCGGCGCTGCAGCAGGCCGTGCGGTTCGGCATGTACCACGTGCTGCAGGCCGGTGCCCGCGCCGAACGCCGCGCCATCCCCGCGAAGGGACTCACGGGCCCCGGCTACGACGGCCACTCCTTCTGGGACACCGAGATGTTCGTCCTGCCGGTGCTCACCGCGACCAACCCGGGTGCCGCCGCCGACGCCCTGGCCTGGCGGTACTCGATCCTGCCCGACGCGCGGGAGCGCGCCGCGACCCTGCACCACAACGGTGCGGCCTTCCCGTGGCGCACGATCCGCGGCCAGGAGTGCTCGGCCTACTGGCCCGCGGGCACCGCCGCGTTCCACATCGACGCCGACATCGCCGCCGCGGTGATCCGCCAGTACGAGTGGACTCACGACGCCCAGTTCGCGAAGGACTACGGGCTGCCGATCATCGTCGAAACGGCCCGCCTGCTCGACTCGATCGGATTCGTCGACGACCACGGCGGATTCCACATCCACGGCGTCACCGGGCCGGACGAGTACACGGCCATCGTGGACGACAACATCTACACGAACCTCATGGCGGCCCACAACTTCAAGCACGCCGCGAAGTGGGTCCGGCAGTGGCCCGACGACGCGTCGAAACTCGACGTCACCGACGAGGAACTCGCCCGCTGGGAGCACGCCGCCACCCACCGCGTCCTGCCGTTCGACGACGAACTCGGCGTGTACCAGCAGGATCTCGGCTCGACCCGCAAGGAGGTGTGGGACTTCGAGCGCACCGAGGAGATGGGTCACTACCCGCTGCTGCTGCACGCGACGTACTTCGACATCTACCGCAAGCAGGTCGTCAAGCAGGCCGACCTCGCGCTCGCGATGCACTGGACGGGCGACCAGTTCTCGTTCGAGGAGAAGGCCAAGGCGTTCGAGTACTACGACCGGCTGACGGTCCGCGACTCCTCGCTGTCGGCGTGTACGCAGGCGGTGCTGGCGGCCGAGGTCGGCCACCTCGAACTCTCGCACGCCTACGCCCTCGAGGCGGCCCTGATGGACCTGCGCGACCTCGAGCGCAACACCGGCGACGGCGTCCACGTGGCGTCGCTGGCCGGGGCGTGGATCGCGCTCGTGGCGGGCTTCGGCGGGTTGCGGGACTACGGCGGCGCGCTGTCGTTCCGCCCGCAGCTGCCGGCCCGCATTCAGCGCATCGCGTTCACGGTGCGGTGGCGGGGCGCCCGGCTGCGGGTGACCGTCATGTCGGACTCCGTGACCTACCTGCTCGAGGACGCCCTCAACGACGGCGCGACGTCGCTGCGCATCACCCACCAGGGCGACGCGGTCGACCTCGAGACCGGCACGGCGCAGACCGTCTCGATCGCCCGGATCGAGCCGATCACCCCCGAGCCGACCCAGCCCGCCGGGCGCCGGCCGATGCCGGTCGACGAGGTCGAGGACGCCGGCGAGGGCTGAGTCGCGTCCGAGCCCGCCGCTCGCTACTTCTTCGAGACCGAACTGGCCTTGTGGGCGGCCTTCTTGCCGCTCTTGTCCGATTCGATGATCACGTAGGGCTCGTCGTCGCTGGCCTTGAACTTCTGGCCGTCGAAGGTGAACTCGGCGTGCTTCACCTCGACGACCTTGCCGTGGGTCTTGCCCTGCGAGGTGTTCCAGGTGACCTCGTCACCCTTGCTGATGTCTGCCACGTCAGAAGACCTACCCAGGTCAGCGCAGGAACGTCAGGGCTTCCTCGACCATCTCGTCGAACCGGCCGATGCCGACCGAGAGGTGACCCTCGCCGGGCAGCAGGTGCACCCGGGCGTCGGGCAGGTGCTCCGCGAGCCACTGGCCGTGCGCGTACGGCACCATCCGGTCCTCGCTGCCCTGCCAGACCGCGACCGGCACCGTGACGTCGGTGAGCTCGAACCCCCAGGGCGTCGTGAACGCGAGGTCGTCGTCGGCCCAGCCGTCGACCCCGCTGGAGACCGATTCCCGGAACGACGCCGCGACGTGCTCGGCGTACCCGCCGGTGAGCACGGCCAGATCGGGCGCGTCGACGAGGCCGCCCAGGGCCTCCCCGACCTGCGCGCCGGTGACGCCGACCAGTTCGGCCGCCTGCGGCTCGAGGTAGGTGCGCAGCGCCTGCTCGCTCTCGAGCGCGGCCCCGAACTCCTCGTGGTTCTCGGGGCCCGTGCCCTCGAGGAAGTCCAGACCGGACTCCGCGGCGCCGACGTACGGGGCGACCCCGGCGATCGACACCACGCCGGCGCACCGCGGCGCCAGCACCGCGCCGCTGGCCAACGCGTGCGGGCCACCACCGGACCACCCCATCGACAGGAACCGCTCGACCCCGAGGGCGTCGAGCACGGCGGCGACGTCGTCGGCGTCGTCGCGCACCGTGCGTCCGGGGCGGCGGGTGGACCCGCCGTACCCGGGCCGGCTACGGGCGATCCAGCGCAGCCCGCGGCTGGTGACGGCCTCGACCAGCGGCGGGTACTCCTCGTGCGCCTGCGGTGTGCCGTGGTGGAACACCACCGCCGGGGCGGTCGGGTCGCCCGCCAGGGCGAGGTCGACGTTGCGGCCGTCGGGCAGGGTGTGGGTCCGGTGCTCGATCACGGCCGCGAGGCTACGTCGGTGGTCCTCACGGCGCCCGCGAGCCCCGGCGCTCCTCCTGCTCGACGACGACCGGGAGGTCCTTCAGCCGCTGCGCGCCGGCCAGGGCGCGGGCGATGCGCTGGTTGCCCTGGAGCTCGGGCCTGTTGCGTTCGAGGAACCACCAGTAGCCGGCGGTGAACGGGCAGGCGTCCTCCCCGACCCGCTTCTTCGGGTCGTACCGGCACCCGCCGCAGTAGTCGCTCATCCGGTCGATGTACGCGCCGCCACCGGCGTAGGGCTTGGTGGCCATGACCCCGCCGTCGGCGTACTGGGACATGCCGATGGCGTTCGGGACCATCACCCAGTCGTAGCCGTCCACGAAGCTGCGGTGGAACCAGTCGAGGACGGCCGCGGGCCGCCAGCCGCGTTGCATGGCGTAGTTGCCCAGCACCATGAGGCGCGGGATGTGGTGGACCCAGCCGTGGTCGCGCACACCACGCAGGACGTCGGACAGGCACCGGGCCTCGACGGCATCGGCGTCCAGGTCGTCGAACCACTTCGGCAGTTTCGTTGCAGCATGCAACGCGTTGCGCCGCTGGTACGACGCGGGCTGGTACCAGTAGAGGTGCCACACGTAGTCGCGCCAGCCGATGACCTGCCGCACGAAGCCCTCGACGGAGGCCAGCGGTGCCTCGCCGTCGCGGTAAGCCTGCTCGGCGCGGTGCACGACCTCGAGCGGATCGAGCAACCCGAGGTTCATCGGTGCACTGAGCAACGAATGGGCCATCCAGTCGTCGCCGGCGAGCATGGCGTCCTCGTACGGGCCGAACGTCGCGAGCCGGTCGGTGACGAACCGGCGCAGGACCGACACGGCCTCGGACCGGGTGGCGGCGAACCGGCGCGGGCCGTCGTTGCCGACGAACGACACGTCACCGTCGCGTTCCCACCGGTCGAGGTCGTGGCGCACCTCCTCGTCGATCTCGTCCTCGGTCGGCCACCAGGGCTCGCGCACGTCGAGCCGCTCGGCGCCCTTGGGCGGGGGTTCACGGTTCTCGGCGTCGAGGTTCCACTTCCCGCCCGCGGGCTCGCGGCCGTCCATCAGCACGTCGAGGCGGCGGCGGGCGTCGCGGTAGAAGTCCTCCATGAGCAGGCGGCCCTTGCGGGCGTCCGCCCACCGGGCGAAGTCGGCCATCGGGCTCGCGTACCCGCGCGGGTCGAGGGCCTCGACGTCCGGCAGCGAGCTCACGAGGCGCAGGGCGCCCCGCGAGGTCGGGTGGCAGACGCTCACCGGCCCGCCCGGGAGCGCGTCGCGGTACCCGCCGTCGGTGCGGATGTACGTGCAACGGTCGCCGAGCTCCGCGGCGCGGTGGCGCATGGCCGAGAGCACGAGGTGGGCCTTCTGCCGGTGGAAGCGCCGACGCCGGAACACCGCCCGCGACTCGATCATCAGCACCCGTTGGTCGGGGCCGTCCAGGAAGTGCGGTCCGAGCTGGTCGCCGAAGCACCACCGGACGGAGGTTTCTGACACACCGGACAGATACCCCGGTTGCGTGGTCGGGTCATCAGTTCGCGTCGCAGGGTCTTGAGAATCCCGATATCGTCTCCGGCGTGTCCAGCAGCGGGCGGCCCGTGGCCCTGGTGGTCGAGGACGACGAAGCAGTGGCGTCGTTGTTGACCGAAACGCTCAGTCAGGCCGACTTCGACGTGCACCGCAGCGCCAACGGTCGCGACGCGATCACCGCCGTCGCCGAGGTCGACCCCGACCTGGTGACCCTCGACCTCAACCTGCCCGATCTCGACGGCGTCGAGGTGTGCCGCCGCATCCGGCAGTCCAGCGACGCGTACATCGTCATGCTCTCGGCGCGCGCCGAGGAGGTCGACCGGCTCATCGGCCTCGAGATCGGCGCCGACGACTACCTCACCAAGCCGTTCAGCCCCCGCGAGGTCCGGGCCCGGGTGCTCGCGATGCTCCGCCGGCCGCGCCGCGAGAAGGCCGAGGCCCCCGTCCCCGCCGCGGCGGCCGCTGCCACCGAGATCCCCGGGATGCTCCCGACCCCCGCCGCGAGCCCGCTCGCGGGCCTCGACGGCACGGTCCGGATCGGCGAGCTCGAGGTCGACGTCGACTCCCGCACCGTCACCGTCGGCGGTGCGGAACTCGCGCTCACCCGCACCGAGTTCGAGCTGCTGGCCACGCTGATGTCGAGCCCGCGCAAGGTCTGGCCCCGCGACGTCCTGCTCAAGACCGTGTGGGGCACGGACTGGGTCAGCGACGGCCACCTGGTCGAGGTGCACATGGGCAACCTGCGCCGCAAGCTCGGCGACGACCCGCGCCAGGGTCGCTACGTGCGGACCGTCAGGGGGATCGGCTACAAGATCGGCACCGGGTGACCTCCACGGTCGGGGCGCGCCGCCTCGACCGCACGGCCGCCGCGCACGCCGCCATCGCGGCCTACGACGTCCTCGGCTCGCCTCCCACCCAGGACCTGGTCGCGCTCGCGCAGCTCGCCACCGTCGTCTGCCGCGTCGGTTCGGCGGCGGTCAACATCATCGACGAGAAGACCCAGCACACGATCGCGACCTACGGCCCGATGCTCGACCCGGGCTCGTGCGAGCGCGAGGACTCGATGTGCGCCATCGGGTTCCAGACCGAGTCGCTCGTGGTCTCCGACGACGCAGCCAGCGATCCCCGCTTCGCCACGAACCCGTTCGTGACCGGCCAGCTCGCCGCGATCCGGTTCTACGCGTCGGCGACCCTGCGCACGCCCGACGGGTGGGAGATCGGCACGCTGTGCGTGTACGACGACCACCCGTCGTCGTTGTCCGAGGCCCAGCGCGGCGGCCTGCAGACCCTCGCCCGTCAGGTCATCGACCTGTTCGAGCTCCGGCGCCGCAGTGGCTTGCTGCAGGCCAAGCTCGAGGAACTCGAGCGCTCGCAGCGGCAGCTGGTCTCGTTCGCCGGGCAGATCAGCCACGACCTGAAGACCCCGCTGACCTCGATCATCGGCTTCGCCGAGATGGCGAGCGACCGGGCGTCGGTGGCGGGCGACGAGGTGGCGCTGCGCTACGTCGAACGCACCCAGGCGTCGGGCCGGCGGATGCTCGGGCTCATCGACGACCTGCTCGACTACGCCCGGGTCGGCGGCATGCTCCGCCGCGAGGAGGTCGCGCTGCCGGCGGTGTTCGAGCAGGTCAAGAGCGACCTGCGGTGGGCGGCCGTCGGCGCGGGCGTCACCGCGACGTGCGAGGACGCGACGATCTGGGGTGACCCGTCGCAGATCCGGCTGCTGATGCAGAACCTGCTCACCAACGCGCTGAAGTACGGCCGTCCGGTGCACGGCGAGATCTCGGTGACCGTGCGGCAGGTCGACGGCGCGCGCCAACTGCGCGTGGCCGACAACGGCCTCGGCATCCCGCCCGAGGAACGGGCGACCGTCCTCGAACCGCTCGCCCGCCTGCGCACCGACGTCCCCGGCACCGGCCTGGGCCTCGCCACCTGCCAGCGCATCGCCCGCGCCCACGGCGGTCAGCTCATGCTCGCCGAGACCCCCGGCGGCGGTCTCACCGTCGTCGTGGAACTGCCCGACCCGGAGTAGGCGGGCGCGCGGGTGCACGATGGTGCCCATGAGTGACGCCGCAGCCCGGGACAAGTCGATCCTCGCCCACATCGACGAACTGGTCGCCGAGGAGAAGACGCTGCGTGCGTCGCACCCCGGTGGCATGACCGACGACGACCGCGCCCGCCTCAAACTCCTCGAGGGTCAGCTGGACCAGGCGTGGGACCTCCTGCGCCAGCGCCGCGCCCACGAGGAGTTCCACGAGAACCCCGACGACTCCGTCGAGCGCCCCGTCGACAACGTCACCAAGTACCTCCAGTAGAACCAAATTCTGTGTACTTCTGCAGCCCCACGCGGCAGGAGTACACAGAATTTGGTCGTGTGGCGAGGTTGTCCACAGGCTGACGATTTCTCGCGCCAGCAGGCCCAGACGGCGCCAGGATCGGGCAGGTGCACTGGTGGGCAACGGCCGAGCGGCAGGGTGGCGTCATCGGCGTCGAGCAGCTGCGGGCGGTCGGCGTGACGGACGCCCAGCACCGCGGCATGGTCGGGCGCGGCGAGCTCGTCCTGGTACTGCCCGGGGTGTTCCGGGCGCCGTCGACGCCTCTGACCCCCCGCGGGCGCCGGTTCGCCGCCGTCATGTGGTCGCACGGCGTCGTCAGCTACCGCACCGCGGGGCGGATCTGGGACGTCGGGGTCGACGACGACCCGGACGCCGTCGACATCGCGGTGACCGACCGCCGTTCGCGCAACGGCCACCCCGACTTCGTCCGCGTGCACCGCGTGATCCTCGGTCCGGACGACGTCACCGAGGTCGACGGGCTCCCCGTCACCACCCGCAGTCGCACGACCCTGGACCTGGTCGGATCGCTACCCCGGGGGTCGGCGCGCGCCCTGTTCGAACGCGGCTTCCAGAAGCAGTGGTTCACGCTGGCCGATCTCGACCGTCGGCTCGAGCGCGAGAAGGGACGAGCCGGGAACACCCGGTTGCGCGAGCTCCGCGAGGAGATCACGCCGGGAGCGCAGTCGGAGTTCGAGCGCCGCTTCCACCGGCTGCTGCGACGGCACGGCATCACCGGCTGGGAGCCGCAGTACGAGATCCGGACGACGACGGGTGGGACCGTCACCGTCGACCTGGCATTCCCCGGCCGCCGCCTGATCGTGGAGCTCGACGGGTGGGCGACCCACGGCAAGCAGGAACGGTTCGGCCCGGATCGCAAGCGGGACCGACGCACGCTGGTCACCGGGTGGGACACGGTGCGCTACGTCTGGGCCGACCTCGATGATCCCGAGGCGATCATCGCCGAGATCCGGTGTCTTCTTGCAGCGTGAGGCTGCGAGAAGACACAGAATTCGCTACCCCAGAGCGGCGTAGAGGGCGGAGGGGGCCACGGCGCCGACCACGATGCGGCCGTCGGAGAGGAACAGCATCGACAGCAGCCCGCCGTTGGTCTGCAGCAACTGACCGCTCCCCCACGCCCCGGACACCGCCTGGAGGCGGGTGCCGAACTGCGCGGTGGTGGCGTCCTCCGCCTCGGGGGTGAGGTTCGGCGTCGTGATCACGGCGATGCGGGTCCAGGACCGGCCGACCGTGACGGTGCTGCGCAGGCCGAGCAGCGGGTCGGGGCTCGCGGCGAAGTCGGCGTCGACGCTGTCGAAGGTCTGCGCCTCGACGCCCGCGGGTGGCGTGAAGCGGAAGGCCTCGTCGTCGGGCACCTCGAAGGCGATGCTGGTGAACGCGAGATCGATCGACGGGTCGTCGGCGCCCCGCGCGTAGACCTGCGCGGCGAGCGGCATGCGGGTGTCGCCGTCGAGCCACAGCACGATGCGCCCGATGCGGGTGGCGGACGTCGACGGCGGCGTGATGACCAGCTGGTACGCGGGCCGGCCCGCGACCGTGCCGGGGGTCGACACCGTCACCGAGGTCGACGGGTCGACGGCGGCGACGGCTTGGCGGGCGAGGTCGTCGGGGGTGACGGTGGTGCCGTCGACCGGGATGCGGGCGCTGTCGGTGACCCGCCGGGGGTTGGCGATGGACTGGATCGCCACCCGCTCCTGGCTGTCGTACTGCCAGACCTGGTTGCCGTCGCGGAACAGGTCGCTCTCACCCTGGGCGTCCAGGACGGCGATGCGCTGCCGGTCGACCCCGCCGTACCAGACCTTGATGGTGTTGCTGCCCGACATCAACCGGGCGAGCGAGAGGCCCGACGCCGAGCTCGGCGCCTGGTCGATGAGCGTGCTGCGCTGTACCACCGTGCCCGAGTACCCGGCGACGTCGACCCGGCCGAGATCGGCCAGCAGGGAGGCCGCGGTCCGCGGTGGTGGGGTGCTGTTGGCGCCGGCGGTGAACGCCCCGGCGAGCACCAGGGCGACCGTCCCGACCACGACGAGGGGGACCAGGGTCCGCCAGCCGGTCTGCAGGGACGTCCACGGCACGTGGTGAGGATGAGCACGACGCTCTGTGACCCCCCTGAGTCGGGCCGCCCCGGACGGCCGGTCCTGGCAAGCTGACCCCGTGCGCCTGCTCATCGTGGAGGACGAGACCCGACTCGCGACGGCCCTGCAACGCGGGCTGGTCAGCGAGGGGTTCTCCGTCGACATCGCCCACTCCGGTCCGGACGGTCTCCACCTCGCCTCGGAGCAGACCTACGACGTCGTCATCCTCGACATCATGCTGCCGGGGCTGTCCGGCTACCGGATCGTCGAGGCGCTGCGCAAGGCCGAGAACTGGACGCCGATCCTCATGCTCACCGCCAAGGACGGCGAGTACGACGAAGCGGACGCCCTCGACCTCGGCGCCGACGACTACCTCACCAAGCCGTTCTCGTTCGTCGTGCTGGTCGCCCGCATCCGGGCGCTGCTACGGCGCGGCGCGGTCCCCCGCCCGGCGGTGCTCGCCGCGGGCGACCTCGTGCTCGACCCCAGCGCCCACACCGTGAAGCGCGGCGAGGTCGACGTCGAGCTCACCCCCCGCGAGTTCTCGCTGCTCGAGTTCCTCATGCGGCGCGCGGGCGAGGCCGTGAGCAAGTCCGAGATCCTCCACCACGTGTGGGACGTCAACTACGAGGGCGACACCAACGTCGTCGAGGTCTACGTCGGCTACCTGCGCCGCAAGATCGACACCCCGTTCGACCGGGCGACCGTCCAGACCGTCCGCGGCGCGGGGTACCGCCTCGAGCCCGACGGCCGCTGAGCCGCAGCCGGTGACCGCTCAGGCGGAACCCGCCCCCCGCGAGCGAAGTGCGTTCGCTGCGCGCCTGCGGGCCGTGCCGGTCACGTGGTGGCGACGGCTGACCCTGCGCGGCCGGATCAGCCTGGTCAGCACCGGGGTCGTCGCGATCGGGGTCGTCATCGGCGCGGTCGTGCTGGTCCTGGCCGTCCGGATCTCGCTCGAACGCACCCTCGACTCCTCGGCCCAACGGGCCGGCGCCAACGCCGCCGCCCTGTTCCGCGCCAGCGAACCGACGGTGCTCCCGATCAGCGTGGCGGGCGCCGAGCAGGTGCAGGTCGTCAACGCGGCCGGGACGTCGGTGCGGGCGGGGTCGCCGGGCAGCGACCGGGCCAAGCCCCTCATCAACGCCGGCGAGCTGCGGCGGGCGCTGACCGGTCAGGTCATCGAGGTCGACGCGGCGCGGGCCAACGGGGTCGACGACCTCCGGGTCGTCGCCGTCCCGGTCGGCAACACCGACGGCGACGTCGTGCTCGTCGCCACCCCCGCCTCGCGGATCGCCGACGCCGAGAACGCCGTGCGCGACGCCGCACTCGTCGGCGCACCGGTCGGGCTGCTGGCCGTCGCGGTGCTCACCTACCTGGTGGTCGGCCGCACGCTGCGACCGGTCGCGGCGCTGCGGGCGGGTGCCCGGTCGATCGCCGCGGGCGGGCGGGTCGGGCCGGAGGGTCCGCGGCTGCCACTGCCCACCGCCCGCGACGAGATCTACCGCCTCGCCGTCACGCTCAACTCCATGCTCGACCGGATCGCAGCCGCGCAGGAGCGGCAGCGCTCGTTCGTCGACGACGCCGCCCACGAGTTCCGCTCGCCGCTGGCGTCGTTGCGGGTGCAGTTGGAGGTGGCGGCCATGCTCGGCCCCGCCACCGACTGGAACGCGGTGACGGCCGACGCGATGGTCGACGTCGAGCGGCTACAGGCGCTGGTCGACGACATGCTCGCCCTCGCCCGGTTGGACTCCGCGGCCGACCGCCCGAGCGCCGCGGTGGACGAGCGGATCCCGGTCGTGGCCATGACCGAGGACGTCCTCACCGACTACCCCGACGTCACGGCCAGGCTCGACCTCGCAGGCGACGTCGACGTCATCGGGCAGCAGAGCGCCCTGCGCCGCGTGCTCGTCAACCTGCTCGACAACGCCCGCCGCCACGCCCGCTCGCACGTCGAACTGCGGCTGGACCTGCTGCCCGCGGGCGGTGACGTCACCGCCGACACCGTGCGGTTCGTCGTCGCCGACGACGGCCCCGGCATCCCGGTCGAGGAGCGCGACCTGGTATTCGACCGGTTCTACCGGGTCGACATGGCCCGCGCGCGCGACGACGGCGGCACCGGGCTGGGGCTCGCGATCGTGCGTGACGTCGTGGCGGCGCACCACGGCACGGTCACCCTCGGCGACAACCACCCGGGGCTGCTGGCCACCGTCACCGTGCCGGCGGCTCCGGCCGAGTAGCCGAGTTCGGTGTACTTCTGCGGCGTCAGGCCGCAGGAGTACACAGAATCCGGTCTTCAGCCACCGCCTCCACCGCCTCCGCCGCCTCCACCACCGCCTCCGCCGTTGGTGCGGGTGCTGGTACCGGTGCCACCGCCGCTGGGCGAGGTCGAGCAGGCGGGCAGCGGGGTGGAGGTCCCCGTCGGCGTGCTGGTGGGGGTGCTGCCGGGAGTGGTGCAGGTGGGCGCGGGCGAGGTCGGCGCGGTGTAGCGGCCGACCCGGATCGTCACGGGGGTGTCGGGCGGGAAGTAGAGCAGCTCGGTCGGGTCGGTCGACTGCACGATGCCCGCCTGCGCCGGGTCGGTGACGTCCTGCGGCACGGCGCTGACGTTGTTGAACCCGGCGGCGTTCAGCAGCGACGTCGCCTCCTGCTGGGTCTTGCCGCGCACCGACGGCACCATGACCTTGCCGTCGGACACCGAGAGCTGCACCGACGCCCCCTTGGCGGCCGCGGTGTTGCCCTTCGGGCTCTGGTCCGTGACGGTGCCGGCCGGCTGCTGGTTGTGCACGCTCCTCGGGGCCGGGACGTCGAACCCGAGCGCGGTGAGGCGCTCCTGGGCGTCGGCGAACGGGAGTCCGAGCACCGGCGGCACGTTGACCGTGCCCGCCTGGAACACGGTGAAGGTGACCGGCTGGCTCGGGTCCCGCATGGTGTTCGCGGACGGGTCCTGGGTGCAGACGTTGCCCTCGGCAACGGTGATGTCGACACCGTCGCCGCAGGGTCCGTTGCTGACCGCCGGCGACGACACCGGCGCGAAGCCCTTGTCGCGCAGGTCGTTGTTGGCCTGTGCCACGGTCTTGCCGATCAACGCCGGCATGGCGACCTGCTTGACCTTGCTGCTGTCGGAGTTGCGCAGCACCAGGTAGGCCACCAGGACGATGACGACGAGCAACGCCGCCACGACCGAGGCCCAGATGATCGCGCCCCGGCGGGACGACGGCGGATCGTCCGGAGCGTTGTCGTCGTCGAAGCCGATCCCGCCGACTCCCGCCGCCGCGATCACGCCCGGCCGGGCGATGAACTGGGTGCGTTCCTCGTCGGTGAGCGCGGTCTCCGCCCGCACCGGCTGGTCGGCGAGGATGCGCGAGAGGTCGGCGCCCATCTCCCCGGCCGACTGGTACCGGTTCTGCGGGTTCTTCGCCAACGCCTTCATCGTCACCGAGTCCAGCGCGCGCGGGATCTCGGGGTTGAGGGTCGACGGCAGCGGCGGCACCTCGCGCACGTGCTGGTACGCGACGGCGACGGGGGAATCGCCCACGAACGGCGGGCGTCCGGTCACCAGCTCGTAGAGCAGGCAGCCGGTCGAGTAGACGTCGGAGCGGGCGTCGACCTGCTCACCGCGCGCCTGCTCGGGCGAGAGGTACTGCGCGGTGCCGATGACGGCCGCGGTCTGGGTGACGGTCGCGGCGTCGTCGGCGACGGCCCGGGCGATGCCGAAGTCCATGACCTTGACCGAGCCGGTCCGGGTGATCATGACGTTGGCCGGCTTGATGTCGCGGTGCACGATCCCCGCGCGGTGGCTGTAGTCGAGCGCCGAGCAGATCTCGGCCGTGATCTCCATGGCCCGGGTGGCCTGCAGGCTGCCCTCAGCGCGCAGGACGTCGCGCAGGGTGCGGCCCTCGATGAACTCCATGACGATGAACGGCACGGCGCCGTTCGGCCCCATGTCCTCGCCGGTGTCGTAGACCGCGACGATCGAGGGGTGGTTCAACCGGGCGGCCGCCTGCGCCTCGCGGCGGAACCGGACCTGGAAGGACGGGTCGCGGGCGAGGTCCGACCGCAGCACCTTGATCGCGACCTCGCGGCCGAGCCGGATGTCACGTCCCTTGTGCACCTCGGCCATGCCGCCGTACCCGATGAGCTCACCGAGTTCGTAGCGTTCCCCGAACATCCGTGGTTGCGCCACGTCCTACGACCTCCCCGCCGACTTGAGGTACGCCTCGATGACGCTCTTCGCGATCGGCGCCGACCGGTCGCCGCCGGTGGTCTCGTCGGTCGAGGAACCGGCGCCCTCGACGATGACGGCCACGGCGATCTTGGTCGGGCCGGACGCCGTGTAGCCGATGAACCAGGCGTCGGGCTTGCCGCCGTCGTCGCTGGTGAAGCCGGTGTCGGCGGTGCCGGTCTTGCCCGCCACGGTCGTGCCGTCGATGGCCGCCCGCGTGCCGGTGCCGTTCGCGACCACCGACACCATCATCCGGCCGAGGTCGTCGGCCTGGTCGGGCGTCATCACGGTCGCGCGTTCCTTCGGGTCGGTCTTGCTGATGACCGAGAGGTCGGGCGCGAGCTCGCGGTCGACCAGGTACGGCTGCATGAGCACGCCGCGGTTGGCCACGGCCGCGGCGATCATCGCGCCCTGCAGCGGGGTCATGCGGACGTCACGCTGGCCGATGGCCGTCTGCGCCAACGCGGCGCCGTCGACAACCGGGCCGATCGTCGAGCCGTTGACCGGGAGCGGCACCTCCTGGCGGCCGGTGTCGAAGCCGAACAACGAGGCCTTCTCCGCGACCTTGTCCTTGCCGAGCTTGACCGCCTCGATGGCGAACGCGGTGTTGCAGGAGATGGTCAGGGCCTGCTGCAGCGTGATGGTGGAGTTGCCGCAGGACTCGCCCTCGAAGTTCGACAGCGTCGAGGTGGAGTCCGGCAGCTGGTAGGTGGTCGGCGAGTCGATCTTGGTGTCGGGGGTGGCGCCGGCCGCGAGGGCCGCGGCGCTGACGACGACCTTGAACGTCGATCCCGGCGGGTAGATCTGGTTGAACGCGCGGTTCAGCAACGGCTGCGCCGGATCGGCCGCGAGCTTGTCGTAGTAGGCCTCGATGGCGTCGGGATCGTGCGAGCTCAGCTGCGAGGGGTCGTACGAGGGCGTGGACACCGCGGCGAGGATCGCGCCGGTGGTGGGGTCCATCGCCACCACCGCGCCGCGCAGGCCCTGATCCGCCAGCCCGTGGAACGCGGCGAGTTGCGCCTGCGGGTCGATGGTGAGATCGACCCGCCCGCCCTTGGGGTCGCGACCGGTGAGGATGTCATTGAGCCGGGTGCCGAACAGCCGGTCGTCGTTGCCGGACAGCACGCTGTTCTCGGCCGACTCGATGCCGGAGGTTCCGTAGAACAGCGAGTAGTAACCGGTGATCGGCGCGTACTGCGCCCCGCCCGGGTACTCGCGCTGGAACTTCAGGGCGTCTGTCGTGGCGACCGACTGCGCGACCGGGTTGCCGTCGACGACGATCGGCCCGCGCTGCCGGCTGTACTCGGCGAGCAACTGGCGCCGGTTGGCGTCGTTGCTGGCCAGGGACGGCCCCTGGAAGAACTGCACGATCGTCAGGTTGACGAGAAGCGCGACGAGCAGGACCACGAGGGCTCCGCCGACGCGACGGCTGTTGAGGTTCACGCCGTCACCGCCGGTTGCGAGGCGGTGTCCTCGGTGCCGCCGGTCTGTGGCGGAGGCGGTGGCGGCGGGGCGTCACCGGGGCGGCGGGCGGCGTCGGAGATCCGCAGCAGCAGCGCCAGGATCGCGTAGTTCGCCACGAGCGAGGATCCGCCGTACGAGAGGAACGGTGCGGTGAGGCCGGTCTCGGGCAGCAGCCGCGAGACCCCGGCGACGACGATGAACACCTGCAGGCCCATCGAGAACGACAACCCGACCGCGAGCAGCTTGCCGAAGCTGTCGCGCGAGGCGGTGCCGATCGCGAGGCCGCGGGCGACGATCAACGCGTAGACCATGAGCAGCGCCGCGAGCCCGACCAGCCCGATCTCCTCGCCGAACGAGGAGATGATGAAGTCGGTCTGCGCGAGCGGCACGATCTCGGGGTGGCCGCCGCCGAGGCCCGCACCGAACAGCCCACCGGTGCCGAGCCCGAACAACGACTGCGAGAGCTGGTAGCCCGGGTCGCCGGCGCGCTGGGCGAACGGGTCGAGCCAGACGTCGACGCGCAGCTGGACGTTGCTGAACAACCGGTACGCGGCGTACGCCCCCGCACCGAACAGCAGGAACCCGATGACGACCCAGCTGACCCGCGAGGTCGCCACGTAGAGCAGCACGATGAACAGGCCGAAGAACATGAGCGACGTGCCGAGGTCGCGCCCACGGACGAGGACGGCGATGGCGAGCAGCCACGCCACGAGCAGCGGACCGAGGTCGCGGCCGCGGGGCAGGTCGAGCCCGAGGACACGCCGGCCCGCGAGGGAGAGGACGTCGCGCTTGCTCACCAGGTACGCCGAGGCGAAGATCGCCAACGCCAGGCGGGCGAACTCACCGGGCTGGATCGAGAACCCCGCGACCCGGATCCAGATGCGCGCGCCGTTGACCTCGGAGAACTGCGCCGGCAGCACGATCGGCAGGATCAGGAAGAACAGGCCGACCAGCGCGAGGGTGTACGCGTAGCGCTCCAGCACCCGGTGGTCGCGGACGATCAGCAGGACCGCCAGCAGCACGACCAGCCCGATGGCGGTCCACACCACCTGCGCACCCGCGGAACCGCCGTCGAACTCGACGCCGTTGGACTGCGCCTGCACGGCGAGGCCCAGGTCGATGCGGTGGATCATCACCAGGCCGAGGCCGTTGAGGAACACCACCAGCGGCAGCAGCAGCGGGTCGGCGTAGGGCGCGACCTTGCGGATGAGCAGGTGCGCGACGAGGCCGAGGACCAGCGGGACCGCGCCGTAGCTGACGATCCGGCTGCTGACGTGCCCGAAGCGGGTGGCCTCGACGATGCCTTCGGCGAACACCACCAGCGCGACGGCGAACAGGAGCATGACCAGCTCGGTGTTGCGGCGGGTGGGCACCTTCACCGGTGCCGCGGCGCTCACCCCCGCTCCCGGCAGTCGACGCCGGGGGTGGGGACCGACGGCGTGGCCGACGGCGAGCTGGAAGTCGAGGTGCCGGCCGAGCTCGACGCCGGCGTGCGGCCGGGCGAGGTCGGGGCCGTGGTGCGCGGCGTGGTGCGGGGCGGGGTCGAGCGGGCCGTCGCACCGGTGGACGACACCGTCACGCTGGGCGACGACGTGGCGCTGGGCGTCGGGCAGAACGGCAGCAGTTGGGTCGAGATCCGGTCGACGATCTGCTGGGCGTCGCCGCGGTCCTTCGCGGTGATGCCGCTGCGCACCTGGGTGCGGACGACCTCCTGCAGGTCGTCGACGTCGACGTCGGTGCTGACCTCGACCTGCGAGAACTGCAGCGGTCCGAGGGAACTGTTGACCCCGCGGAAGATCGCGACCTTGAGACCGGACTCCCCGACGTAGTACTGGGTCTGGGTCCAGAGGTAGGTGGCGACGGCCGCACCGCCGAGGACGACGACGACGGAGAAGGCGAGGATCCAGTTGCGGCGGCGGTGGTTCGACCGTTGCACCGGGCGTCGGTCGGTCGCCGGCTCGGCGGCGGGGCGGGTCAACGTGGCGGCGCGTTCCGCGGCCGAGAGCATCGTGGTGTCGTCCGACGCCGGCTCGGACGACAGGCCGTCGTCGGCGTCGAGGGCCCCACCGATCACCGGCAGGTCGTCGTTCCACGTGCCGTTGTCGCGTTCGACGACGTCGGCGACGATGCAGGTGACGTTGTCCGGTCCGCCGCCGCGCAACGCGAGGTCGACCAGGCGGTCGGCGCACTCCTGCGGGTCACCCTCCATGAGGGTCTCGGCGAGGGTCTCGGCCGACACGACGTCGGACAGGCCGTCGGAGCACAGCAGGTAGCGGTCGCCGACCCGGGCCTCGCGGATGGAGACGTCGGGTTCCACCTCGGTGCCGGTGATGGCCCGCAGGATCACCGACTTGCGCGGGTGGTGCTGCGCCTCCTCCTCGGTCAGCTTGCCGGAGTCGACGAGGCTCTGGACGTAGGTGTCGTCGTGCGTGATCTGCGCGAACGTCCCGGCGCGGGCGAGGTAGGCGCGGGAGTCGCCGACGTGCACGAGCCCGACCCGCGAGCCCGAGAACCGCAGTGCGGTGAGCGTGGTGCCCATGCCGTCGAGGGCGGGATCGGCGTCGACCGCGTTCGCGACGTCGCGGTTGGCCTGCTCGAACGCCGAACGCAGGTCGCCCAGCAGGTCCTCGACCGGGTGGTCCTCGTCGAGCCGCTCGAGGGCGTTGATGACGGTGGTCGAGGCGACCTCGCCCGCCGCGTGTCCGCCCATGCCGTCGGCGATGGCCAGCAACCGGGGCCCGGCGTAGACCGAGTCCTCGTTGTTGCCGCGCACGAGTCCCTTGTCGGAGCGGACGGCGTAGCGGAGGGCGATCGCCACGTCAGCGCAGTTCCAGGACGGTCTTGCCGATGCGGACGGGCACCCCGACCTCGAGCGGCACGGGCGAGTCGACCTTGTGCTGACCCAGGTAGGTGCCGTTGGTCGAGCCGAGGTCCTCAAGGAACCACCGGCCCTCGGTCTGGCTGATGCGAGCGTGCCTGGTGCTGGCGTAGTCGTCGGTGAGCACGACGGTGGAGTCGTTGGCGCGCCCGATCAGCACCGGGGCGCCCGTGAGGCTGATCCGGGTGCCGGCGAGGTCGCCCGCCGTGATGACCAGGTTCGAGGGGCCGGCGGGGCGTTCGGGGCGCGCCGCGGCCGGGGTTCCCGAGCGGGCCGCGCGGCGCCGCGGCGGTGCGGTGCCGACCCGGTTGGTGCCGGCCGCGCGCAGGTCGGAGCGGATCACGCGCACGGTCGCGAAGACGAACAACCAGAGCAGCACGAGGAACGCGAACCGCATGATCTGGATCGCGAGCGGTGAGTTCACCGCCGTGGCTCCGGGGCGGCGCTCACGAGGCTTCCTGGGTGTAGACCAGCCGGGTGTGGCCGATGCGGATGACGTCGCCGTGCTGCAGCGTGACCGCCTGCTGACCGATCTCGTGACCGTTGACCGTGGTGCCGTTGGTCGAGCCGAGGTCGAAGCAGATGGCGTTGACGCCGTCGAAGTCGACCTCGACGTGCCGGCGCGAGACCCCCTGGTCGAGCAGCTGCAGGTCGGCCTCGGTGCCGCGGCCGACCAGGTTGGCGCCGACCCGCAGCTCCAGGCGGTCGGACGTGCCGTCGACGACGAGGGAGGTGGTCGTGGTGCGGACCCCGCCACGCTCGGGGCTGCCGGCGTCGGCGTACTCGGGCACGCCCACCGGCTGCGCGTACTGCGGCGGGTAGGGGGCGGCGACGGGCTGCTGGAACGCTGGAGGCGGCGCGTAGGGGTTGGGCGCAGCGACCGGTGCCCCGACGGGCTGCTGGTACACGGGCGGGGGCGGCGGGACGGCCCCGGCCATGGGGTCGGCCGCGATCGGTATCGAGAGCGAGTCGTGGGGGCGCGAGCGGGGTGGCGCACCGGGCTCCATGCGCGAGGACACCCCGAACACCCCGGTGTGCAGCGCCGGGTCGAGGGCGAGGATGACCTCGACGTCGCCGATGGTGGTCCAGCCGTTCTCGTCCAGGTGCTCCTGGACCAGTTCGGCGAGCGAGACCGTGAGCTGGGCCTCCCAGGGCAGCAGGCGCTCGTGGTCGGACGGCGAGAGCGTCACGCGGTAGCGGTTCGGGCACATGACCGAACCCTCGCCCGAGCCGGAGCCCGGGAAGACGTTGCGCTTGTCGGCGGCCTCGCGCTGGAGCGCCGCGCCGATCTCGACCGGCTCGACCTGGCCCTTGAACACGCGGGCGAAGGCGGAGCCGACGAGGCTCTCGAGCCGGCGCTCGAAGCGCTGCGCGAGGCTCACGGTGCGAACCCCCTCGTCGTCTCGTCCGGTCCGGGACCGCGGGTGCAGCGCGGACCGGCGGCGCCGGGCGCGCCGCAACGCCAGCATGCTACTGACACCGCCGGAAGGACCGGCACACCACGCGAAACGCCCCGGCCCGTCGGGGCCGGGGCGCTTCTGTCACTCGGGTGGGCGTGGGGAGAGTTGAACTCCCACGTCCTTACGGACACACGGACCTGAACCGTGCGCGTCTGCCATTCCGCCACACGCCCGAGGCGACGGTCGACGTTAGCAGAGCGGCGCCGCTGAACCGCGTCTGGTATCCCGGACGCAGTGCGCTCCCTCCTCGTCGTCCTGGTCGCCCTGGTCTCCGGGGTCGGCGTCCCCGTCATCGCCACCACCCCCGCACACGCCGCCGCGGGCGAGCGCTACGTCGCGCTGGGCGACTCCTACGCCGCGGGCTTCGGCCTCACCCCCACCGACACCTCCCCCGGCGCGGCGGCCTGCGGGCGGGCGGCGACCAACTACCCGCACGAGGTGGCGGAGGAGCTGGGCCTCGACCTGGTCGACGTGACGTGCGGCGGGGCGGTGATCGGTGACTTCGCCGGCTCGCAGCAGACCGGCGGCACGACCGTCCCGCCGCAGTTCGACGCCCTGTCCGCCGACACCCGTCTGGTCACGCTCACCATCGGCGGCAACGACCTGGGCTTCGGGACGATCAGCTCCTACTGCGCGAGCATCGCGGGGCCCGACGGCCCGGTGCTCGGTGGCGACGGCAAGGACGCCAACTGCAAGGCCCACTTCGTCGACGGCGGTGACGACACCCTGGCCGACACGCTGACCAGCAAGGTCGAGCCGGATCTCACCGCGGCCCTGGCCACCATCAAGCAACGCTCGCCCCAGGCGCGCATCGTCGTGGTCGACTACCCGGCGCTGGTGCCCGACGCCGCCCACACGCCGTCCGCGGGCTGCTGGGCCAACCCGCTGCAGCAGAGCAACGTCCTGCCGTTCACCACCACCGACGTCGAGTACCTGTACGGCATCCAGGCCAAGCTCAACCAGACGCTCGCCGACGTCGCCACCCGGGCGGGCGCGGGCGTCGCCTCGGCCTACACCGCGAGCCTCGCCCACACCGCCTGCGGTTCGTCGCCCTGGGTGAACGGGGTGCTGGTGTCCGGGCTGTCCATCAAGGCCGGTTCGCTGCACCCGAACGCCGAGGGTGTCGCGGCCGTCACCGCGGCGACGGTGCCGGTCGCGCGGACGCTGCTCGCCGGCGGCACGGTGACGGCACCGCCGCCGCTGGCCGGCTCCACCGCCGACAACGGCGTGCCCGGGTGGGTGTGGGGTGCGGTCGCGGTCGGCGCCGCGCTGCTGGTCATCGTGGGGTTCGGGGCGTTCCGGGTAGTGCGCCGCCGCCGCTGAGGCGTGGGAGCGGGTAGGACGGACGCATGGAGTATCGACAGCTCGGACGTTCGGGACTACGCGTCTCGACCCTCACCCTCGGCACGATGGGCTTCGGCGGCGCCGGGGACTTCAGCAAGGTCGGCACGGCCGACCTGGACGCGGCGAAGCGGCAGCTCGACCTCGCCCGCGACCACGGCGTGAACCTCGTCGACACCGCCGACATGTACTCGGCCGGGTTGTCCGAGCAGATCGTCGGCGAGGCGCTGGAGGGCACCCGCGACGACTGGTTGATCGCCACCAAGGTCCGCTTCCCGATGGGCGAGGGACCGAACGACGCCGGGCTCTCGCGCCACCACGTGATCCGCGGGTGCGAGGCCTCGCTGCGACGGCTGCGCACCGACCACATCGACCTCTACCAGGTGCACGAGTGGGACGGCGCCACGCCGCTCGAGGAGACGCTCGGCGCGCTGGACACCCTCGTCCAGCAGGGCAAGGTCCGCTACGTCGGCGCGAGCAACTACGCCGGCTGGCAGCTGATGAAGGCCCTCGGCATCTCCGAGCGCGATCACCTCGCGCGCTTCGTGAGCCAGCAGATCTACTACTCGCTGCAGGCCCGCGACGCCGAGAACGAACTGTTGCCCGCTGCAGCGGACCAGGGCCTCGGGGTGCTGGTGTGGAGCCCGATCGCGGCCGGCCTGCTCTCCGGCAAGTACTCCCGAGGCGAGGACGGCAAGCTGGCCGGGCCCTCGGGTTCGCGGCAGCTCGCCGACTGGGGCGAGCCGCCCATCGACGACCCCGACCGCCTGTTCGCCACCCTCGACGTCCTGCGCTCGGTCGCCGACGCCCACGGCGTCTCCGGCGCCCAGGTCGCCCTGGCGTGGACGTTGCAGCGCCCGACCATCACGTCACTGATCGTCGGCGCCCGCACCGAGGAGCAGCTGACCGACAACCTGGCGTCGGTCGACCTGCAGCTCACCGACGAGGACGTCGCCCGGCTCACCGAGGTCAGCCAGGTGCCGCTGCTCTACCCGTACTGGCACCAGGCGGCCAACGCCCGTGACCGACTCTCCGACGCCGACCGGATCCTGCTCGGCCCGTTCCTGGACTGAGCCGAATCCTGTGTACTCCTGCGGCGTCGGGCTGCAGGAGTACACAGAATCCGGTCTCGGGAGAGCGGTCAGGCCCGGGGGACGTCGAGTTCGGCAAGGATCGCGTCGCTGACCTGGTCGACCGGCATCGTGCCGTCGACGTGGTGCACCAGGCCGCGTTCGCGGAAGAAGGCGATGACCGGCGCGGTCTCGGCCTCGTAGACGTCCAGACGGTGTCGGACGACCTCGTCGGTGTCGTCGTCGCGGCCGCGCGCGAGGGTGCGTTCGACGAGGGTGTCGGTGGGGACGTCGAGCACGATGACGGCATCGGGCGGGGCGGTCTCGTCGGTCTGGCCCGGGGCGCGCCACACGGCCGCCTGCTCGGCCTGGGCGACGGTCCGGGGGAACCCGTCGAGCAGGTAGCCGCCGCCTCGCGCGGCGTCGACCACGGTCGGCATGACGAGGTCGAGGATCAACTCGTCGGGAACGAGCGTGCCGCTCGTGAGGTGGTGCTCGACGGCGCGGCCGAGGTCGGTCCCGCTCGCGACCTCGTGACGCAGGAGGTCGCCCGCCGCGATGTGCTGGAGGTTGAGCCGGTCGGCGAGCACCGCACCCTGGGTGCCCTTGCCGGATCCGGGCGGGCCGATGAGCAGCACGTTCATCCGCGGGATCGTCCTCTGCGGCCGGGACCGGCCCGCAGCCGGGCGAGGTCAGAGCGGTCCGGGTCTCAGCGCAGCAGGAGCAGCACCAGGCCGCCGACCACGAGCACCAGCAGGACGACGAGCGCCACGATGGTGGCCACGACCTCACCCGAGGGCGTGCGCCGGTACCAGCGCCGGAGCCGCCGGAAGCGGCGTGGACGCGGCCGTCCAGCCGCGGCGGGTGGCACCGGCGCGCCACTCGGTGGCGGCGGTGAACCGGGGGTGGTCACGGGCCCTGTCTACCGGCTCCGGGCCGCCGGGAAGAGGTACGGCAGGTAAATCTTCTGTGTCCCTCAGCGTCGGTCCGACGTCGTACGGTCGGCTTTACCTGGTTCTGACACAGAGGCCGTCCATGAGACGCACAGGAACAGCACAGCGCCGATGGTCACGGTGGAGGACATGACCAGCTCGCCCGACCCGCAGGACCCGTCGCAGCAGCCTCACCAGGGTGCGCCGACCGGCCAGAACACCCCCGACCAGCACACCAGCCCGTACGGCACCGATCCGTACCGGTCCCCGGGCTACACCGGTCACGGCGCCACCCCGCCGTACGGCGGGGGCCACGGCTCGCCGGGCCCGGGCGCCGAGGCGGGTGCCGGCACGCCCGGCGGGTACGGCAACCAGGGGTACGGCAACCCGGGGTACGGCACGGGCAGCTACGGCGGCAGCAGCTACGGCTCGTCGCCGTACGGGGCGTCGCCGTACGGAACCTCGTCGTACGGCACGTCGTCGTACGGCGCGGGTTGGGACGCCCCGGCGTCCACGGTCTCGTCCCCCGCTCCGAAGCGCGGCGGCACCGGACGCACGGTGCTGATCGCCGCGGTCGTCGCGGTGGTCGTGGGCGGCGGGGTCGGCGCCGGCGCAGCGGCCCTGGTCAGCGACAACTCGTCGGGGTCGTCCGCGGGGCTGGCGCAGAGCACCCAGGCGGCACCCGCGGCCAAGCTCGACGGCAGCGTCGCCTCCGCGGCCAGCGCGATCAGCCCGAGCGTCGTCACCCTCTCGGTGGCGTCGGGGCAGAGCGGCGGGACGGGCTCGGGCATCGTCATCAAGAACGACGGCGGCACCGGGTACGTCCTCACCAACAACCACGTCGTGACCCTCGACAGCCAGACGCAGGCGAGCTCGAACCAGATCACCGTGACCCTGCCCGACGGCAGCACGAAGGACGCGACCGTGGTCGGCACCGACCCGGCCGACGACCTCGCCGTGGTCAAGGTCGAGGCCTCGGGCCTGAAGGCCGCGACGTTCTCGTCGTCGTCGAAGCTGCAGGTGGGGCAGACGGTCGTCGCCATGGGCGCACCGCTGGGCCTGTCCAACACCGTCACCTCGGGCATCGTCAGCGCGCTCTCACGCCCGGTGGCCACGGGCGACGGCAACGACGCCTCGATCTTCAACGCCATCCAGACCGACGCCGCGATCAACCCGGGCAACTCCGGCGGCCCGCTGGTCGACCTCAACGGCAACGTGGTCGGCATCAACTCCGCCATCGCGGGCACCGGTGACTCCAGCTCGGGAACGCAGAGCGGCAACATCGGCATCGGGTTCGCGATCCCGTCCGACGAAGCCGAGCGGATCGCGAACGAGCTGATCACCACCGGCAAGGCCACGCACGCGGTCCTCGGCATCACCGTCAACGGCGCGCAGCAACAGTCCGGCCCCACCAGTGGCGCCGGCGCGAAGGTGGGCACGGTGCAGTCCGGCAGCCCCGCCCAGAAGGCCGGGATCAAGTCCGGTGACGTGATCACCAAGATCGGTGGTCAGCGCATCGACGACTCCATCGGCGCCATCGCGGCCACCCGCTCCTACGCCCCGGGCACGACCGTGCCGGTGATCGTCAGCAGCGGCGGACAGACCAAGACGGTCAACGTCACGCTCGGCAGCTCGACCGACAACTGACACGCAGGGCTGGCATCCTCTGCACATGCCGACGCACGAGGTCACCAACGTCGTCCCGCCTCGGCCCGCCACCAACGTGGCCGACGACGACCTGGTGCTGCAGGCGGCGCTGACCGCGGCCGGTGTCACCGACACCGGCCGCAAGGCCGTGGCGGCCCTCGGCGAGCTCGCCGGGTCCGAGCAGGCCCGGGAGTGGGGGCGGCAGGCCAACCGGTCCGGCCCGGAGCTCAAGGCGTTCGAAGCCGCGGGGAACCGGGTCGACGAGGTCGAGTTCCACCCGGCGTGGCACCGGTTGCTCGAGGTGGCGACGGGTCACGGGTTGCACGGAACGCCCTGGGCCTCCCCCGAGCCCGACGCCCACACCGTGCGCGCCGCGGGGTTCTTCGCGTGGAGCCAGGCCGAGGCCGGCCACGGCTGCCCGGTGTCGATGACCTACTCGGTGGTCCCGGCGCTGCGGCGAGCGCCGTCGCTCGCGGCGCGGTACGAGCCCGGCCTCACCGCCACCGCCTACGAATTCGGGCTGCGGGAGTCCACCACCAAGGCCGGGTTGCTCGCCGGCATGGGGATGACCGAGAAGCAGGGCGGTTCCGACGTCCGGGCCAACACGACCCAGGCGGTGCCGGTCAACGACCACCACGTGCTCACCGGGCACAAGTGGTTCTGCTCAGCACCGATGAGCGATCTGTTCCTCGTGCTGGCCCAGGCGCCGGAAGGTCTGTCGTGCTTCCTGGTGCCGCGGGTGCTGCCCGACGGCAGCCGCAACCGGTTCGCACTGCAACGGTTGAAGGACAAGCTCGGCAACCGCTCCAACGCCTCGAGCGAGGTGGAGTTCGACGGCACGGTCGGCTTCCTCGTCGGTGAGTCCGGCCGCGGGGTCCGCACGATCATCGACATGGTCACCATGACCCGGCTCGACTGCGTCATCGGCTCGGCGTCGGGGCAGCGAGCGGCGTTCTCAGAAGCGTTGCACCATGCAACTCATCGGCGGACGTTCGGCGCCCGCCTGCTCGACCAGCCGGCCATGCGCGAGGTCCTGGCCGATCTGGCCGTCGAGTCCGCCGCCGCCACCGCCGTCGCGATCCGGTTGGCCCAGGCGGTCGACACCGGCGAGAGCGCGTTCCTGCGCCTCGCGGTCGCGGCCTCGAAGTACTGGGTCTGCAAGCGCACGCTCGTGACCGTCGGCGAGGCCCTCGAGTGCCTCGGCGGCAACGGCTACGTCGAGGACAGCGTGATGCCGCGGCTGCTGCGCGAGTCACCGTTGAACTCGATCTGGGAGGGCTCGGGCAACGTCATCGCCCTCGACGTCCTGCGCGCGGTGCGGCGGGATCCGGCGAGCCTGGCAGCTGTCCGCGAGGAGTTGGTCACCGGTGCCGACCCGGCGCTCGACGCCGCGATCGCCGACCTGGACACCCTCGCGGCCGGCGCCGACGAGACCTCGGCCCGGCAGTTCGCCGGTGCTCTGGCCCGCTGCCTGCAGGCGTCGTTGCTGGTCCGCCACCACGACCCGGCGCTCGCCACCCGGTTCATCACGACCCGCATCGCCGCGGCACCGCCCGCGGTGTTCGGCGACCGCCCCGGGCCGGACACCGCCGGCGTGCTCGCCGCCGTCGGCGCGGGCTGAAGCCGCGGTGCGGCAAGCGGTCGCGTTCCTGGATGTAGCGGTCGTCGCCCTCGCCCTGGCGGGCGCAGCCACCACCCGGTCGCGTGCCTGGGGCTGGGTGCTGATGCTGGCGTCCGGCGCCTGGCTGCCGGCCAACAACGCCGTGCTCGAGGGGCCGATCCTCGTGACGGTCGCGGCGGACCACGGTCTGACCGTCTCCGACTGCTTCGGGATCGCCGGGGTGATCGTCGGGGGGCTGCTCACCTGGCCGCCCGGCCGGTGGCGACCCGGGTGGTGGCTGGTGGCCCGGGCCGCCGTGGTGGCCGGGGTGATCGTGCTGGGGTTCCTGACGGCGCTGGTCGTCACCGACGAGCGGGTCGAGGACCAGTTCGGGTCACAGGGCCGATCCCCAGCTGTCCGGGTCCATCGCGCGTCGGCCGTCCCCCTCGCACCCTGACGCTGGCGGCCGCGGTGACCCATCGACTGATGCGCCTCGGTGGCGGGATGGTCGCGCCACTGAGGTTCTCCCGCCGCAACCACCGCCGGGCGTTCCCGGCGTCAGGCCGCCTGGTCGTCGACCTCGCTGCGGCGACGTCGTTGACCGCGGGTCTCGTGCTTGGCGGGCGTCGGCAGGACGTAGGACGGGCCGGGCCGGTGGCCCCAGCCCCAGCGGTACCAAGCCCAGGCCTTGACCCGGTCGATGACGGTTCGTTTGCGCGCCGCTGGCGGTCGATAGGTCGGGCCTTCCGGCCCGTGCCCGAGCGCCTTGTCCAGCGCACCGTTGTACTCCACCGAGCGTGTGTACATGGGTTTCCGGTGCTTCGACAGGAGGTGAGATCTGATCGAGACATCAACCGCTCAGCGTTCTCGAACCTGCCGCTGATCTCACCTCCACAGGTCGCCCGGCCGCACCTGAGCGCGGTCAGCGCAGCAGCTTGGACATCCGCCGGTCGGCCAACGGCTTGCCACCGGTCTGGCAGGTCGGGCAGTACTGGAACGACTTGTCGTAGAGCGAGACCTCCCGCACGGTGTCGCCGCAGACCGGGCACGGCAGCCCGGTGCGCGCGTGGACCTGCAGGCCGCTGCGTTTCTCACCCTTCAGGGTCGCGGCTTTCTGACCGACGGAGCGGTCGACGGCCGCCGTGAGGGTGGAGATGGTCGCTTCGTAGAGCGTGGCCATCTCGCCCTCGGTGAGGCGCGCGGCGATCTTGAACGGCGACAGGTGGGCCGCGTGCAGGATCTCGTCGGAGTAGGCGTTGCCGATCCCTGCGATGACGGTCTGCTCGGTGAGCGCGCCCTTGATCTGTTGCCGTTGCCCCGCCAACGCAGCGGTGAAGCCCTCGAGGTCCAGGGACAACGCATCCGGGCCGAGGCGCGCGATGCCGGGGACCTCGGAGGGGTCCTTGGCCAGGTAGACCGCGAGCCGCTTCTGGGTGCCGGCCTCGGTGAGGTCGAATCCGCCCTCGGCCTCGGTCTCCGGGTCGACGAGGTGGACCCGGAGCGCCAACGGCCCCTTGCCGGGCTTCGGCGGGATCGGCGAGAGCTTGTCGCTCCACCGCAACCAACCGGCGCGGGACAGGTGCGTCACGAGGTGGAGGCCGTCGACGTCGAGATCGAGGAACTTGCCGTGCCGCGCCGCCCCGGTCACGGTCATGCCCTGAAGCGCGGCCAGGGGCGGGTCGAACGTCTTGACGGCGCTGAACGACGCCTGGTCGACCCGTGTGACGATCCGCCCGACCGCGCGCTCGCGTAGGAACGCGGCGAGCGCCTCCACCTCCGGCAACTCCGGCATGCGACGAGCGTAGTCAGCTACCGCCGCGCCGGGATGCTCAAGAACCACAGTTCGAGTTGCGTCAGTGCTGACCTCACCCGAAGCTGCTCTTGAGTTTCCCGGTCCCCCGGCCGGTTCCGCCCGTCACCCACCCCCGAAGGTGACCCCCCATGCCCAGCCCTGCCCTGCCGCTCATCCGTGCCACCGCGGCCAACGCCATCAAGGCGGTCACCGCCAGTTCGCCGAACTCACGGATCCCCAAGCCGCTGAAGTTCGACCAGAACCGGCACCTGCTCTCGCGCTTCGCCTTCGGGCCGTGGGGCAGCGACAACCCCGGCACACCCGACACCTGGTTCGAGAAGCAGGTGGTGCTGGGCCAGAAGTCGGCGGGGTACGCCGGGATCGCGGGCCTGACCGACCTCTACCCCTACCTGCTCCGGCCGCCCGCCCAGACCCGCGCGCAACTGACCGCCGAGGGGAACCTGTACGGGGGCACTTCGCAGGACCAGGTGCTCAGAGCCACCCTGGCGTTGCAGGCCTGGAGCCCGGCGCAGTTGTACGAGACCGTCGTCGACTTCTTCAGCAACCGGCTCAACGTCGCCAACTACTCCGACGGCGTGTGGGCCAACCGCGCCTCCTACGACCGCGACGTCATCCGGGCCAACGCCTTCGGTACGTACCGGGCGATGCTCACCGCGGCCATGAAGCACCCGGCGATGCTGATGTACCTCAACGGGGACGTGTCGACCTGGGTGGCTCCGAACGAGAACCTCGGCCGAGAGCTGCTGGAGTTGCACACGGTCGGGATCACCGCCGGTTACACCCAGACCGACGTGGTCGACTCGGCTCGCATCCTCACCGGGCGCGGTGTGGACGGCCGGTTCTCGGACTACCAGTGGAGCAACGGCGCGCACTCCCCCGGACCCGTGCAGGTCCTGGGCTTCACCCACGCCAACGCCAGCACCGCCACCGGTGAAGAGATGGGCGATGCGTACGTCGCCTACCTCGCCACCCACCCGGCCACGGCCACCAGCCTCGCGCGCGCCCTCTGCGTGCGGTTCGTCTCGGACACCCCTTCGGCCGAGCTGGTGCAAGCCGTCGCCGACACCTACCTCGCGAACGACACCGCGATCGTGCCGATGCTGCGCACGATCCTGCGCTCGACCGAGTTCTGGGACAGTCGGGGCCGGAAGCTCCGGCGGCCGATGGAGAACGTCATCGCCACCGTGCGGCAGCTCAAGCTCACCGCCGTCGATCTCGACAAGGGGGCGACAGCCTTGGCCAACCTGGGCTCCGGGCTGGGCAACCGGCCGCTGCAAGCCGCGGCACCGCCCGGGTACGCCGACACCCAGCAGTCGTGGCTCTCGGCCGGCGCGTTGCTGCGCCTGTGGAACGCACAGCTGAACCTGCTCAACGGAGCGTGGCCGGACTCGATCACCAAGCCCACACCCGACTTCCTCTACGGCGGACCGGCCCCGGCGACGGTCTCGGTCGCCCTCGATGCCTTGGCCAAGACGCTCATCGGCACGGCCATGACGACCAACGAGCAGAACGCCCTGCTCGAGTACCTCGGCGAGTCGCCCGGTCTGTCGCTGACGCGGTCCAAGTTGCCCAGCATCCTGCCGCACGTCGCGGCGCAGTTGCTCCACACCGCCCACCACCACCTGCGCTGACCCGGCGCCACTCCCGTCCGACCCTCCGCCCCCGAGGAGAACCCGTGAACCCGCCCCCCGCCGTCGACCCGTTGACCCGACACGCCGCCGAGGTCGGCGCCGCCCTCGAGAGTCAGGACCAGGCTTGGTCCAAGGGTTTCACCCGCCGGCGCTTCATCCAGGGCGCCGGCATGGTCGGCGTCGCTGCGCTCGGCACCCAACTCGTCACCACCCGCGCCTCGTTCGCCGCGCCGACCGCTGCCGGCGCCGACCCGACCTCGCTGAACTCGATGGTCGTGGTGTTCCTGCGCGGCGGCTGCGACGGTCTGCGGGTCGTCGTCCCGAACTCGTCGACGCTCGGCTTCGACCACCTCGCGCAAGCTCGACCCGCGCTGCTTCCGGCAGCCTCGACCCTGCTGCCGCTGGCCGACGGTTGGGCGGCGAACGCCAGCCTCGCGCCGCTGATGTCGCTGTGGAACAGCGGCGAACTCGCCTTCGTCCCCGCGGTCGCGACGAGCCCCCTGCGCAGCCACACCACCGCGGCCCGGTACATGGAATCCGGCGGCCAGCCCACCCTCACCACCGGATACCTCGATCGCCTGCTCACCACCCTCGGCCCGGGAACCACGTTCCGCGCGGTGAGCGCCGGCTACGGCCAGCCCGACTCGTTCCAGGGCTACGAGGAGAAGATCGCACTCGACTCGTTGTCGGCCTACTCGATGCCGGGCTGGAGCACGGAGGACGCGGCTGTAGCCGCCGAATCCCTGTACCGGGGGCTCGACATGCCGCTGGCATCCAAGGTCCGTGACACCGTGGCGTCGCTCGCCACCGCGGCCACCGCGCGGGCGCAGGCGACACCCGCGAACGGCGCCGTGTACCCGAGCAACAACAGCTTCGCGAGCGGCCTGCGCGACATCGCCGCGATGCTCAAGGCCGAAGTCGGGTTGCAGGTCGCCACCGTCGACGTCGGAGGCTTCGACACCCACACCGACGAAGCGAACGACCTCGACCGGCTCCTCCTGTCCGTCTCCCAGTCGCTGGCGGCGTTCATGACCGACCTCGGCCCGCAGCGCCGGTCACGGGTGACGGTCGTGGTCATGAGCGAGTTCGGTCGGCGCGTTGCCCAGAACGCCAGCGGTGGTTCCGATCACGGATTCGGTGGGCTGATGTGGTTGCTCGGCGGTGGCCTCACGAAGTCACAGGTCGCCGGCCGATGGGATCAGCTGTCACCGACCGCTCTCGACCAGGGGGACGTACGAGGCCTCAACAGCCCCTTCGACGTTCTCGGCGAGGTCGCAACCGCCCGACTCGGAGCGGGGTCACTTGTGACCATGTTCCCGGACTTGGCACCCGCACCGCTGGGGCTTCTCCGCCGCTGATCACGCTCCCACCGGCTCGGCAACTCTGGCTTGACTGACAACCACCTCGTCCGCTCGTGCCCAGGTCGAGGAAAATACGACTATGAGCAGCCCAGCCGCGTTACCCAGCGGCCCATGACACACCCAAAGCGTGTTGAGTGGGTACTTAACGGCGATCCCGTCCTAGAGACTTTGTTACAGGGCGTGCCAGTACGATCACGGCTGGCCACCGTTGACCGTTACAACCCGTCACAATTTCCTAGGAGAACCGAACGTTGGCGCACACCCCGGCTGTTGACCATGTCCTACGCGTACGCGTCGCGATCGTCACGTTCAAGTCGGCTGGATTCATAAGCCAATGTTTGGACTCGCTCAAGGCCGCGGCCGAAGAGCTTGAGGGACGAGCCGTACTCGACATACGGGTAGTCGACAACGCTAGTCAAGACGCAACCTGCGCCGTCATCGCACGCAACTATCCCGAAGTTCAGCTCGTGCGCAGCCCTACTAATGACGGTTTTGCTGTTTCAACGAATAGGTCTATTCGCGACCTCGATTACGATCTTGCCTTAGTGATCAACCCCGACACGGCGGTGCGCCCCGGAGTTCTTCCACAACTACTCGATGACCTTGAAGCTGATGCGCGAATCGGGGTGATTGGGTGTCGCCTCGAGCTTCGGGATGGATCGTTCGACCATGCAGCGAAGCGCAACCTGCCGCGCGTGGGAAGCTCCGTTCGCTATTTATTGGATAAGCTTCGAGGTCGTCAGAGCGGTTCGGACTACCTGGCGATTTCAGTCGGAGAGCACGCTCGTGGCGAGGTGGGGGCGATCAACGGCGCCTTCATGCTCATCCGTCGCTCCGCGCTCGAGACTGTCGGACTCCTCGACGAGGGCTTCTGGATGTACGGGGAGGATTTGGACTGGTGTAGGCGGTTCATCGAGGCAGGCTGGCGAGTATTTTATGACGGCACAGTCACTGCCCTACATCTGAAAGGGGCGAGTTCTGGCCGGTACCGATCGCTCAGTCTTGACTGGCAGTTCCACGCCAGCATGATCAGGTACTTCCGTCGTTCCCGTTCGACCGGCTGGGCCATTTTTGACCCGATCATTATAGCCGGTGTACTCACCCATCTTGTCGTGAGTCAGGTACGAAACATTCAGGCTCGGCATCGCATCGGACGGTCCGAGGACTCTGAACAAGACGGGCGAAGATTCATCGTGGACGCGCTTGCTTCGCCAGCCCAGGGCGGCGGTATGCGGATGCACGCGTACGAGACGATCGAAGCTTGGCAACGCCAATATCCGTCGGATAAGCTCATCGTGGTGGGGCCGCCGTGGACTCGACGGGACATTTCCTCGTCATTCAACACGCGCCATCTGATTTGGCCGAACGACAACTTTATTTTGCGGGTGCTTGGCGAGTTTATCGTCATACCTGTCATCGCAATGCTCTACCGTCGTCACGTCCTCGTCTCGCTCAGTCCAGTGATTTCCCCGCTTGCTCCTCGGGCCAGGGCGTTCTCGGTTGCGCATGACTGGCGACACTTGGTGAATCATCACGAATTCACTCGTGCTCAGCACCTGTACCGTCGCCAATGGCGCGCGTCGTTGAAACGGTCAAACATCATATTTGCGATTTCCGAGAAGACAGCTCGAGAGACCCGCGCGGTTGATCCGACGGCAAAAGTACTTGTCGTCGAGAACGGACGTGACCACCCTGCACGGTGGTCGGTCAAGAGGCGTCAGCGAGACGACCACGACACCAGGCTTCGTGTGGTCACCTTTGGCCACAAGAACAACAAGCGCCCCGAGTTGGTCATCGCGGCAGTGGCCGAGCTTGATGATGGGGATCGCCCCCTCTTGACAGTTCTTGGCGCCGTGGGCGAGTACCAGACTGAACTCGCCGCACTTGCCGCGAGGTTGGGAGTCTTGAACAATGTTAGCTTTCCAGGGTTTGTCGATGAGCTCGAGTATCGCCAACTTATTGCCGACGCGGACGTCGTCGCGTTCGCGTCGAGCGATGAGGGATTTGGGCTGCCCCTTGCCGAAGCAGAATGGTTCGGCGGACGTGCCTTGATTGCAACCGATAGCGGGTTGGGCGAGATCCACCCCGCGGCTGTGACTGTGCCGCCCACGCCGCAAGGCTTCGCGGAAGGCATGCGTGGCGCCGCGGTGATTCGTGACCCGGTTCAACCACCAGAAGTCTGGTCTTGGGGCGATGTCGTCACCAGTCTCCGTGACGCCGTGAACTCTGCAGGTGAAAACTCATGAGCAGGGTCCTCATCGTGTCGTCCGACCGCAGTGGCCCACAGGGGCTCGCAATCAACCTTGGCGATTGCCTGCTGTCAGACGCGTTGGCCGACCGCGTACGTGCGGCCGGCCACGCGGTTGAGGTTGCTGATTTCGGCTCCATGCCGCGCGCTGACGGTAGCCGGGTCATGCTCGCAGGGCTTGGCGACCTCGCTCGTGCGGTCCGGACCGCGGACCTGGTGCTGGTTGGCGGAGGCACAATGCTGCAGGACGACACACCAGAGAAGCGCCTCGGAGGTCTACCTCGTCTCTGCCTAGCGGTCGCCCTCGTAGCCGTGATTGCGAGGGTGCCCGTCGCCTACATCGCAGTCGGCTGTGATCCGGTGAAGCGGTGGGGACAGCGACTTGCCCTCACTACGGCGGTGCGCGTCGCCAAGGAAGTCTGGGTGCGGGACGCCCGCTCACAGGCGCGGGTCCGCGAGATGTTGCACCGACGTGCTGAGCTGGGTGCGGACGCCGCTCTGCTTCTTCGTACACGAGATGCAGGACTAACGCATAATCCTCGCGAGCGCAGCGGATGCGTCATTGCCCTCAATCGGGTCGACGCGGCAAAATTAGACGCAACGGTGGTTTCCGCGTTGGGGCGGCGCCACGGTGGTGTCACCTTCCTCTCCATGGACCAAGGTGAAAATGCAGATTCCGAGTCGCTCACGCCCGAGGCGGCCAAGGCCTTCGACACTCTGACGTCGAATCTCACCGTCGACGACGCGATCGGCGTCATTGCCTCCGCGCGTATGGTAATCGCGTCCCGTATGCATGCTCTCTACATTGCTGCTCTGACTGAAACTCCTATGACCGCGATCGGACGGGCGACAAAGGTCGCGGCGTTCGCCGATGAATTTCTTATCCCTGTCGCGGACGAGGTATCAGAACAGGCGGCGGGAACATTGGCTGATTCGGACGTACTGGGTGACGCTGTATCTCGCGCTGAATACTCCGTCGGCGCCGTTGTTGCTGGGCTCGAATCGAAGTTCAAGTCCGACCGGTGACGGCCTCACGTACGGGTACGCGGCAACTCGCCTCGCGCACGGTGATCGTGCTGAGCGCGTCGGTGTTTGCGCGAGTAGGGACATTGCTGTGGGCGGCGGCGTTTGGCCGCGCATTGCCGCATGACGTATACGTACAGATTCTCTACGCGGTCGGGGTGTCACTCGCAGTCCAAGTGATGCTCGACCTCTCCAGTCTCACGACCTACTTCCTTCGCACGAACGGCGAGTACGAAGGGCGGTCTCTTTGGGATCGCGGTGTCCAAGTCGGATCTGTCGTGTCCGTGCTCATCGTGGTGGCCACATGTGCGGCATCGGTGCTCGGCGCGGGTACACGGTCGGAAGTTGCGATGGCGATCGCTTCCATCGCAGCTCTTGCAGCCTCAGAGGGCTTTGCGCGCTATTTGCGGTGGGTATGGCAGGCAAATGCCCACTTCGGTCGTTATGCGTTTGTCGATGTGGCTATCGGTATGGAGCGCTTCTGTATTGCCGCGGCGGTATATTGGACAGGGTCCGTGGGGGTTCTGATTGGCGCGTCGCTTACGGCCGCGGCTGTTCTGCTCATACCGACCATGCTGGCGTCACGCCGCAACGCGAACACCCTGTGGACGTCTGGGGGCCAAGTCGGCTTGGGCGCGCTGATCCGTGAGAGCTGGCCCTACGCACTCTCGATTACCGCATCAAGCAGCTACTCACAGCTGCCGACTGTTCTCGTCGGCTTACGCGCGAGCGTTAGTCAGGGAGCGTTGTACACAGGCGTGACACGGGTTACGCAGCCTACCGAGCTCATACCCGGATCCATCGCCAACGTCGCCCTGCCGAGCCTGATATCGCAGCCGCTTGCCCGACGAAAGATCGCCACGGTACAAATTGCGGCAGCTTTGGCCGCAGGTGTCGCAGTTGCTATTGCCGCCGTAGCGACAGTACCCGAGATCTCGCGATTTCTCGTTCTGCCGGAAGCTCAAGTTAGCGCCATTCTCGTGATTCTTGTGCTAGACCTGCCCATTAAGTACGTCAACTACCAACTTGTTGCGCTCGCCGTCGCACAGGGTCGTATCAAGGCACGTCTCGCAGCGACGTGCGTCGTCGCTGCGCTGACCGCCGTCACGTTGTGGTTCACGACGCCATACGGTGGTCGCGCCGCTGCAATCACGGCTGTGGCCGCTGATGGTCTGCTGCTTCTCGCGCTGGTGGGATTGCAGTTTGCGCCGCGGCGCTCGCGGGCGCCGACTCCGCGAAACTAGCCGGCGAGGACGCGCGGTCCGTTGACTCGTCGGGCCCATTCAGCCCCGATCGGTTCATGCGCGTCCGCCACCGGGCGACCGGCCGTTCGATGGCGACGTGCATCACTGACGCGACAGCGATCGCAAGCACAAAGCTGACCGCAGCACGTGGGTACGTCCCGGGCACGGGCGTCTTCTCGATCAAGAAGATAATGATTCTGTGCACAAGATAAAAGCCGTAAGAAATTGTGCCAAGCCACACTACTGCGCGTAACTCCAGCAACCGCGTCGGCAGTCGCCGAGGCTCTCGCACAAGGGCGTCGAAAGCTAGCCAGCACGCGGCGGCCTCAAGCGTGTAGCCGATTGTCAGACCGAAAGGCAGTGGCATGATCCGAGCAATCGCGAATAGTATCGCGGCAGCGACGAGCCGCGTCCAGTACCCGCGTGAGCCCATCGGCGCTGAACGCCTGTCAAGCCATGGATTCGCCACCATTGCAAATATCGCACCGAGCAGGATGCCGTCTAAACGGGTGTCGGTTGAAAGGTATAGACGATCGTCGCTCGCGTTCAGGACGAACTCCAACACGCAGCGCCATGTCAGAATTATGGCGCAGAAGAAGGCTAGGATCAGACCGCGACGACGCCAACTACCCACCAGAGCAAGCAGGGCCAACAGAGCGAAAGGGAATAGTAAGTAGTAATGCTCCTCCACTGCGAGCGACCAGAACTGGTTGACCCCGGCGGGCAGGTTGTCACGCGAGCCAAAGACGATCCAGTAGTTCGCAGCAAACGCCGCCACGGCAACGACGCCTCCTGTGCTCATCGCTGGTTGCCGCAGCACTCCTGTGAGCGTCAGGATGACCGCGACAACCAACGTTACGTACATTGGCGGAAAGATTCGTAGCGCTCTTCTCGCGTAAAACTGTCGGATGGAAAAGTGGCCGGCGCGTGTCACCTCCGCCCGAAGCAGAGTTGTAATGAGATAGCCCGACAAGAAGAAGAAGATCGTGACGCCTGTAGCTCCGCGAATAAATTGCGGTAGGCCCGCGTGATCCATAAACACAAGGATGATTGCAATAGCACGGATTCCGTTCAGTGCAGGAATCGATGACCGCTTGGCTTCCCGCGCCGCTGCTGCCCCGCGCACTGTCACGAGGTTGAGGTAGTTGGTTGAGGTGCGTAGTAGCGTTCGTAATAGTATTCCGATGACCCCAGGCTAGAACCTCGGACCATGGACATGACCGCCCCGACCGGCACTACCCCGACATTCGTGAGATTGCCTAGCGCACGTGCGAGCTGATCGCGAGTGGTTCTGCCCGTGTGGACCGTGAGCAGAGCGGCGTCTGCAAGTGCAGCAATCTGTGCTCCGTCGGCAACGGGGAGTAGAGGCGCAGTATCGAGGATGACGAAGTCGACTGCCGACGCAACCTCATCGATGATCTGCTTGCACTTCTCGCTGGAGAGCAGTTCCGTCGGGTTGGGCGGGACTGCGCCGCAGGTCAGTACCGCAAGGTTTCGACCCGCGTTCTGAATGACGTCTTCGATCTCTGATTGCCCCGTGAACACATTGGTCAGTCCGACGTTGCCCACCAGACCCAGGCGCTCGGCGATCGTGGGCTTGCGTAGATCAAACTCGATTACGCACACCCGCAGGTCAGACTCTGCCAACGCTGCCGCAAGGTTTAGGGCGATGTGGGTTTTGCCCTCACCCGGCAGCGCGCTGTGCACGGACACCACCTTCGGCGGGTGGTCCACGTCAATGAACTGGAGGTTTGTTTTGAGCTGACGGAAGGCCTCGGCTCGACGCCCGTGGGGATCGCTCCGCAACGCGAGGACATTATCGGGGGCAGTCTTGTCCATGGGCACCGCGCCTAGGACGGCGAGATCAGACAATTCTGTCACTTCGGCGGCCGACTTCACGGTATTATCCGTAAATTGTCGCAGTACCGCCGCTACGGCGCCGAGTACAAGCCCGACCAGTAGGGCCAGCCCGAAATTAAGGAAGGGCTTGGGGGAGCTGGGGGATGTGGGGGCCACAGCCGGCTCGATGACCGTGAGATTGACCGGCGACGCGGTGGTGCCGCCGCCTGTTGCCTCCAGCTTGGTGATCGTCGTGACAAATTGATCGGCAACCGCATTCGCAAGTTTAGCGGCCTCGGAGCCCGACCGGTCCACTACTGCGATGTTGACAAGCGTCTTACCTGCCGGCGCAGTCGCAGTAATTTTCGCTTTAAGTTGGGCAGCCGTTATCGACAGCCGGAGCGAATCAACGACTGGCTGGGTCACCTTTGGACTCGTTGCAACCGCCGTATACGTTTGCACCCGTGATTGAGTGAAGGTGTTACCTTGCGCAATCACAGCGAGGTTGTCCGCATCCGCTGATGTGGATACAAAGATTTGCGTAGAGGCCACGTAGGTCTTTGTAGCGGTGAATGTAACGAACGCCGCGACCCCCAGGGAGACCAGTACGACGACTGCAGCGAACTTCCAGCGCCGACGGACCGCATTGATGTAATCCCTAAATCTCATGTACGAGCACCTCTCAAGGTTCGCGTTGCCACGGCAGCGTCGCCGCGCACCGAAGGGCCGGAACTCCTCACCCAGAACGCAGTAGCGAGCAGAACTAGGGCACCAATCACGGACAAGTAGCTGAGCCGGAAGAACACCGGGATCACGTCTGCGACGGCAAGGTAGACAACAACGGCGAGCAGCGCTCCTCCAGGTCCAACTTGGGCCACGATCCGGCGAAGTATCGCGGTCGTCAGGCCGGTCAGTACACCGCTCACGAAGCTCACGATGATTACGCCTGGCCAGCCAAAGCTCACTAAACCCCAGATGGGTGCTGGCAAACGCAGCCCTCCCGAGTTGATACTAGAAATGGATTGGGTTGGATTGACTACGCCGAGGGACCACACCGACGGGTTCCACCTAAAGTTGCCTGGGACCAAGCCACCGACCCACGTCAGGCCATGTGTGTACGAGGGGCGAGAAGTCCAAGCGGTAAGGAAGCCGAGTTGGTCGTGCACGTCGGGCGAGCCTGCAGCAATCTGCTGTAGCCAAGAGGTGCTCACAGCTGGCCCCTGCGTGAACGCAGAGAGCCCGACCGACGCGAGCAGGTAATATAGTCCGCTACCTAAGACGTAAACGCCGACTAGGACTAAGAAGTAGACGGACATTCCGCTAGCTCGAAACGCGATGAGCACTCCGGCGCAGACCAGCACTCCGCTCACTGCTGGGTCTCGCTGGAGCGAGATGAGCATGACAACCAGCGCCGCGGCAAAACCGGATATGTACGCAGGCGTGCGCCTACGCCATGCATACAGCGCGAGTAAAGGCAGAATCACGGCTAAGACAGTGGTGCAGAATCTGTAGAGAGGCGCAACCGGTGCATACGCAGCTGCATACTCGCCCTTGAAGAACTTAGCGGCGAACGGATCCGCGGCGAAGGCCGGAATGAAGCCCATGACCGAAAACGAGACAAGCATCCCGCCCACGGCGACAAAACCTAGAATGAGGATACGCGGGGGCGATATCAGAGACGCAACTTCTACCCTCGCTACCCACCGGCTCAAAGTCGGGCGGAGATCTGCGGCGTTTCCCAGGACAGCCCCAAGAATCGTTCCAAATGCCGCGAAAAGGAATCCTACAACGATGACCTTTGTGTACAAGTTCACTATGGTAGGTGACGCATCGTCAAGGATGTGCAGACCAAAAATGGGAAGAACATATGCAATCAAAGCAAAGGCTAGCTGGGCGTGCGCCGGAACGTTCCACCTGCTGGGCCATGGGATGTAAGAAACTACCGAAAGACCAACCAGTCCCGCGCACAGCAGGAATGGAATCAGATCTTTACCCAGCGGACTCGTTCCGGGTGCCGCCGCATCCGCGGTTGCCAAAAGCACACCCCAGACAACGACGGCAGAACCCCCCACTACCCCCAAGGCGGTCAGGGGGCGTTGCCACGCAGCGGTCATGGCAGTCCCGTCCTCTCGCCGCCCCCGTCCGAGGGCGCGTACTCCAGTTTGACGATCAAGAATCTCAGTGAGCCGCCGCAGGTTACCTGGCGAGAACCCCAGTGGAGAGCCGTCGTTCAGCGCACTCTGGGAGAGTTGCCTCGCCCATCTCTGCATTGACCATCCGCCGTAGACTCTTGGAGTGCGGGTCTGCGTCTACTGTGGTAGCTCGTCGACTGGGTCGTCGGGCCTGCGTGACACCGCTTCGTTGGTGGGAACCCGATTGGCCGATTGCGGGATCGGCCTTGTCTATGGTGGCGCGCGAGTCGGGCTCATGGGCGCCGTCGCCGACGCTGCGCTCGCCGCCGGCGGTGAGGTTGACGGCGTCATCCCGACCTCGATGATGACGCGCGAAATCGCGCACCGAGGACTCACCCGGCTGCACGTCGTCGACACCATGGCGCAACGCAAGGACCTCATGGCCGAACTCTCGGATGCCTTCGTCGTGCTCCCCGGTGGCATCGGCACCCTCGACGAATTCTTCGAGACCTGGACGCTGCACCATCTCGGCGAGCGGGTGAAGCCGATCGCGTTGCTCGACGTCGACGGCTTCTTCGCGCCCCTCCTGCGCATGATCGAGCACACGGTCGAGGCAGGGTTCCTCGCCCGCAGCACAGCGGACTCGCTGATCGTCGAGACCGACGTCGACGCCCTGCTCGACCGCCTCATGCCGGCGACCGGCACCACCGACGACGCGCTCGACGTCGTGGCGTGGGTGTTGGTGCGGGACGGGGCGCTGCTCGTCGCCCGCACCCGCGGCAGCGACGCCTTCTACGCCCCGGGCGGCAAGGTGGAACCGGGCGAGACGCAGGTCGCCGCGCTGGTCCGCGAGATGCGGGAGGAGCTCGGGGTCGAGGTCGACCCGCTCACGGTCACACCGCTCACCACGGTCACCGCCCCCGCCCACGGTGGCCATGCGGGACGCACCGTCCGACTCGCGTGCTTCACCGCCTCGACCCTCGCGGACTCACCCGAACCACGTCCCGCCGGCGAGATCGAGGAGCTCCGGTGGGTCCACGACGGCGACGGCACCGTCCTGGCACCCGCCAACCGGGTTCTGTTCGACCAGCTCCGCTCCCGCGGCCTGGTCTGGTGAGTCGTCGCACCAGACTCGTCGCGCGGTTCACGGCGATCGGGCTCGTGGTGCTCGCGGTCGGGTGGGCGGCCTGGGCACACGCGGTCATCCAGACCCCTCGCGTGGAGAACGCCGCACCGGTCGACGCGGTCCTGGTGCTCGGCGGCCTGGACGGCACCGCCCGCACCCAACGAGCACTGGACATGGCCCGGGGCGGGCTGGCCGACACCGTGATCCTGTCGATGCCCGTTGGCACCACCGACACCCTGGCGGTGGCGACCTGCGAGCGGCCGCCGGTCGACCTCGACGTGATGTGCTTCCGGCCCGACCCGTCGACCACGCGGGGCGAAGCCCGCGAACTGAGACGACTCGCCGAGCAGCACGGCTGGACGCGGGTGGCCGTGGTGACCTCGACTTACCACGTCTCGAGGTCGCGCATGATCATCGCGCGCTGCTACTCCGGCACGCTGCTCATGGTGCCGTCACGCGAGTCCACATCGGTGGCCATGTGGGCGTACCAGTGGCTCTACCAGACGGCGGGCTACGCCAAGGCCGAGGTGTTGCGCGGCTGCTAGCGGTCAGCCCCGGCGCGCCCAGGCGTTCGCCGACAGCTGGCGACGCCGGGCCGGAGCGACCGCGGGCTCAGGGGCGGACGCCTCGATCGGCTCGTTGTCGTCATCGTCGTCGTCCTCGGCCTGGTCGTCGGCCGGGGCCTCGGTGGCGACGGCCTCGACCGCGGCGACCGACGCCAGGACCTCAGGCTGCTGCTGCTCCACCGGCACGCCCGCGTCGACCGTCTCGGACTCGTCGACGACGGGCGGCGTGATCTCGGCGTCGTCGGTGGCGAGGGCGACGGCCGGCAGTTCCTCGGCCTCCAGCGCCGGGGCCGACACGGCGTCCTCGGCGTCGTCGGTGGGGGTCACAGAGCGACGCACGGCGATGGACACCTTGCCGCCCTCGAGGTCGATGCGGCGGCCGCCGGAGTTGTCGCCGATCTCCTCACGGGTCGACTGCAGCCGGCGCTTCTCGTCGTCCATGTGCCGCTTGCCCGGGTTGAAGAGGTTGTCCAGGCCCCACTGCGTCATGACGGGCGAGAGTACGCGGATCGTGAGCGCCCGGCCGCCCGTGCACGCTCGCCGGATGGAGTCGGAACGGGCGTCGGGTCAGCTACCGAGACGGTTGTAGTAGACCGTCGCCACCGAGTAGCCACCGACCTGCTGGGCCGGGTTGACGGTCACGTCGCGGACCGAGACGTCGCCGAGCCCTTCGAGGTGGTCGGCGAGCTGGCGCAGGAGGTCGGGGAGGTGTTCATCGCCCGCCGGGGCCGAGACGGAGAAGAAGAAGGTCGACACCCGGTCCTGTCCGTGGAACACGCAGCGGCACACTAGTGGAGGGAAGTCCGGCCATGCGAACGATTGCAGGTCGATGTGCGCAGCATCGCCGCCGCCTGTGAGACGAGAGGGACACCAGTGCAGATTCCGCAGATCTCGGTCGAGGAGTACGCGGCCATCCCCGCGGGCGAGGTCGTCCTGCTCGACGTCCGCGAACCCGAGGAGTGGGAGGACGGCCACGCGGCCGAGGCCGTCCACGTCCCCATGAACAGCGTGCCGGCCACCGTCGCCCACGATCCGGGACCCCTCACCCCCGACGCGAAGATCGTCGTGACCTGCAAGGCGGGCGGGCGCTCCGCCCAGGTGACGGCGTGGCTCAACCAGAACGGGTTCGACGCGGTCAACCTCGAGGGCGGGATGCTCGCCTGGGCGACGGCGCACCGCCCCATGGTGAGCGAGACCGGTGCGCCCCCGAGCGTGCGCTGACTCTTCCTGAGAGTTCACATTGATGTAACAGCTAGCGGTTGCCTGTCAAAACGGTGGCGATAGTCTGGCTCCGCGTCGCGACTTCACCCCCCATGTCCGTTTTCGCGTGTGACAACGCTTCCGGGCAACGTGTGATCCACACGACGTGTCGACCAGAAGTTGTTCCCGCGTAAGAGGTTGTAAGGCTTTCGCACACGACGTAACGTGCGATCGCACGCACCGTCATGGTTGATGGGTGATCCCCCCGATCAGTCGCCTCACCCGAACGGATGTCCCCGATGACCGAAGTCCTGCCAGACGCTGCTCGGGTCGCCCCCACGACCCTTGCGTCCGAGTCCCAGCAGGTGCTCGCGCCCCTCCCGGTCGGCAGCGCCCCCCACGCGCCGTGGCCCGGCCTGAAACGACGGTCGCCGTTGCGTCCGTGGGCGCGGCAGTACGGGGCCGGGTTGCTCAGCCTCGACCTCGGTCTCATCCTGCTCGCCGTCTCGGCCGCGTTCCTCCTGCGGTTCACCGCGCTCGACGGGACCGGGACGGGATCGGTGCAGTTCCTCGCGGTCTGCGCCGTCATCGTCGGGGTGTGGGTCGCGGCGCTCGGCGCGGTCGGTGCCTACGACGCCCGGCACGCCACCAGCGGGCCGGAGGAGTTCAAGCGGGTCATCATGGCCTCCGGCATCACCGCGGGCGCCGTCGCGATCGTCTGCTACGTGTTCCGGATCGAGATCGCCCGCGGGTTCGTGGCCGGCGCCATCCCCATCGGTGCCGCCCTGCTCCTGCTCGGACGCGTCCTGTCCCGCCGGGTCGTCCGCAGCCGCCGCGCCGCCGGCGAGTGGAACTTCCGCACCGTCGTGGCCGGCACCAGCGACAGCGTCCGGCACTTCGTCGAGGTCACCCAGCGCAACCCCGAGAGCGGCATGACCGTCATCGGCGCCTGCGTCGAGGACGCCGAGGTCGGCTCCGAGATCGCTCCCGGTGTGCCCGTGCTCTCCGGCGTCACCACCATCGCCGACGCCGCGGCCCACGCCGGGGCCGACGTCGTGGCCCTCGCCGGCTCCGGCCTCGGGCCCGGCCTGATCCGCGAGCTGGGCTGGTCGCTCGAGGGCAGCGGTCGCGACCTGGTGATGGTCCCCGGCCTCACCGAGGTCGCCGGCCCCCGCCTGCACGTCACCCCGGTCGACGGCCTGCCGATGATGTGGGTGGAGAAGCCCGTCCTACGGGGTTACAAGCGCATCCTCAAGCGCGGCTTCGACGTCGCCGTGGCCGGCACGATGCTGTTCTTCCTCGCCCCCGTCTTCGCGGTGATCGGGATGCTCATCAAGGTCGACAGCAAGGGCCCGGTGTTCTTCACCCAGACCCGCTTCGGCAAGACGGGCCGGGAGTTCCGGATCTGGAAGTTCCGCTCGATGGCCACCGGCGCCGACAAGCAGCACCTGTCCGTGATGACCGAGGCCGGCAGCGAGGAAGGCAAGCTGTTCTTCAAGGTCAAGGCCGACCCGCGCGTGACGAAGGTCGGCAGGGTCCTGCGCAAGCTCTCGATCGACGAGCTGCCCCAGCTCATCAACGTCGTGAACGGCACCATGAGCCTGGTCGGCCCCCGGCCGCAGTGCGACCACGAGGTCGCCGCCTACGACGGCGCGACCAGCCGCCGGCTGTTGGTCAAGCCCGGCATGACCGGCCTCTGGCAGGTCAGCGGACGTTCCGACCTCACGCCCGAGGACGGCGTCCGGCTCGACCTCTACTACGTCGAGAACTGGTCGCTCGCCATGGACTTCGCGATCATCGGCCGCACCGTCCACACCGTGCTCCGGGGCCACGGCGCGTACTGAGCGCCGCCGCGTTCCACGCTCCCCGGTTCGACGCCCGGCCCGGTTAGGCTCCTCACCGTGGTCGAGCCACGGCGCACGAGCCGGCTGATCCTCCCCCGCGGACGACCCATGGTCGTGGCGCACCGTGGCGCCTCGGCCAAGATCGCCGAGCACACGCTCTCGGCGTACGTCGCGGCGATCGAGACCGGGGCCGACGCGGTCGAGTGCGACGTCCGGCTCACGGCCGACGGCGTGCTGGTGTGCGTCCACGACCGGCTCATCGACCGGGTCTCGAACGGCCGCGGCGCGGTGAGCGAGCTGGAGCTGGCCAAGCTGCGCGAGATGGACTTCAGCTCCTGGCACGCCGAACTGCCCGACAACGCCGACGACCTCGTCGACGAGGAGCCCTCGGTCCAGAGCGTGCTCACGCTGGAGGAGCTGCTCGCCCTGCTCGCCGACGCCGGACGGCCGATGAGCGCGCTCATCGAGACCAAGCACCCGACCCGCTACGCGGGACAGGTGGAGAAGGAACTGGTCCGCATGCTGGAGCGGTTCGGGCTCGCGGGAGCGGACGCCCCACGGCTGGGACGGGCCGTGGTCATGAGCTTCGCCAAACCGGCGCTGCGGCGGGTGCGGCTGCTCGCACCCGAGCTGCCGTTGGTGCTGCTGGAGAAGAAGACCCTCAAGCCCAAGCGGGTCGACGGCTCGCTGCCCCGGGGCGTGCGCATCGCCGGAGCCGACCTGAAGCTGCTGAAGAAGGACGAGGACTACGTCGCCCGGGTGCACGCCCGCGGCAACCGGGTCTTCTGCTGGACGGTGGACGAGCCCGCCGACATCGATCTCGTGCTCGGGCTCGGCGTCGACGGTGTCATCAGCAACCGGCCGGGTGACGTGGTCGCCGCCGTGCGCGCCCGGGGCGAGGCCGCGAAGACGGGGTGATCCCCGGATCTTCACCCGGAAGACTTTTGCGCAGGAGCCTCACCCTGGGTTAACATCAGGGGCAGACCTTCCGCTCTGATCGGAGATGCGCCGTGTCCCGCTTCGCCCGCACCGTCGGTACCACCACCGCTGCCGTGGCCCTCACCGGTCTCGCGGTCTTCGGAGGCGCGGCGACCGCCTCCGCGGACCCCACTCCGGGCTACCCGGGCGGATACCCCGGTGGTTACACCGGCGGCGGCACCCCGGGCGGCATCGACACCACCAACCCGCGCCCCGGCGGGCCCGTGACCGTCACCGCCTCGTGCAGCAGCGGCGCGAACGCCACGCTCACCTTCGACGGCAAGCAGATCGGCACCGCACCGGTGAGCAACGGCACCGCCGTGGTCACCGGCACCGTCCCGGCCGGCGCGAGCGGCAGCCACACGGTCGTCGTCACCTGCGACAGCGGTCAGACCTACACCTTCGCGGTGACGGTCGGTGGCAGCTCCGGCAACCAGTCCGGCTCCCTCGCCTCGACCGGCGCCAAGGTCGCGAGCGTCACCGGCGGCGGGGTCGCGCTGCTCATCGCCGGCTTCGGCCTGGTCTACCTCGCCCGCCGCCGCAGCCCCGGCACCGCCGCCTGATCCTTGCCCGCACCGGACGACGACGCGGCCCCGCCGCCCCGTCCACCCTCCCGGCTCGTCCGCGGGGCCCCCTCGGCGACGTCACGTCCTGAGGGCGTCCCCGCCGACGCCGCGTCGGCGCGGCCCTGGCGGCGGCGGCCGGTCGTGATGGTGGGCGGTGGGGTCACCCTGCTGCTCGCCGTCGGACTGGTCTGGGTCGTCGTCACCGGCCTGCTCGCCCGCAACCAGCTCACGAGCGCGCGGTCCGAGGCGAGCGCGCTGCAGACGGCCCTCGCCCGCGGCGACGCCGACCAGTCCGACCTCGACGCCCGCATCCGCAGCATCGCGGCTCACGCCCACGACGCCCACCGGCTGACCACCGGGCCCGCCTGGGCGGTCACCGCGGCGCTGCCGTGGATCGGCCGCCCGGCCGAGGTGACCCGCGGGCTCACCGCCGCCGCCGACCAGCTCGCCGCGACGTCGCTGCCGGCGCTCGGTCGCGTCGCCGACCGGGTGGCATCGGGCGGCCTGCGCGACGGTGGCCGGATCGACCTGTCGGAGATCACCGCCCTCACGCCCGACGTCACGACCGCGGCGCAGGGTCTCGCGACCGCCCGCGCCCGGATCGACGGCCTGCCCGCCTCCACCTGGCTCGGCCCGGTCGACCGCGCCCACGACCAGGTGGCCGGGCAGATCGACGGGCTCGCCGCGAGCCTCGGCTCGGCCGACACCGCCCTGCAGGTGCTGCCCACCATGCTGGGAGCGAAGACCCCCCAGCGGTACTTCGTCGCGTTCCAGAACAACGCCGAGGCCCGCGGTACCGGCGGCCTGCCCGGGGCGTTCGGGATCGTCACCGCGGTCGACGGCACGGTCGCGTTCGAGCGCTTCGAGTCCGACGACGTCTTCCTCAAACCGGACCTCGTCGACGTCGACGGTGACGTCGACTTCGGCGACGAGCAGGCGGACTACCTCGCCCAGTACGGCAACGACCTGCCGTTCGGCGACTACCGCGAGAGCAACGAGAGCCCCCACTTCCCCTACGCGGCCCGGATCTGGGCCGCGATGTGGCAGAAGTACTCGGGCGAGAAGGTCACCGGCGCGGTCGCGGTCGACCCCACCGCGCTGAGCTACCTGCTCGCCGCCACCGGCCCGGTGGAACTGGCCGACGGCACGTCGTTGTCGTCCGCGGACATCGTGGCCGTCACCCAGAAGGACGTCTACGCGAAGTTCCCCGGGCTGGAACCGGCCGCGGTCGCCGCGCGCAAGGAGTTCCTGCTCGATGTGGCCTCGCGCACCGAGAAGGCGTTGCTCGGCAAGGGCGCCAACACCGCCGAGCTGCTCCGCGGCGCCTCGCGTGCGGCGTCGGAGCGGCGCCTGCTGGTGTGGAGTGCGGACCCGACCGTCGAGAACGTCCTCGCCGGCACCGCCATCGGGGGCGCCCTCCCCCGCACCGACCAGCCGTTCGGCCTGCTCACCGTGCTCAACGTCGCGGGCAGCAAGCTCGACTACTACCTCGACCGCCGCGTGAGCTGGACCAGCACCGGCTGCGGCGACACCCGCGACGTCACCGTCCGCATCACCGTCACCAACCGCGCGCCCGCCTCCGGACTGCCCGCGTACGTCATCTACCGCGCCGACGACCCACCCGCGGGCACGCCGGTGGGAAGCAACCGGTGGGTGCTGGACTGGTTCGCCACCGACGGCGCGCTGCTGCAGAGCATCCGGGTCGACGGCCGGCCGGGGGCGGCGATGGTCTACCAGCAGCGGGGCCACCCGGTGTTCCGCACCCTGCTCGAGACCGCGCCCGGTGATTCCCACACCGTCGTCCTGCACCTGCGCGAACCCCGCGGCACCCAGCCGGTCACACTCCTCGCCCAACCGCTCATCCGCCCGCTGGTCCAGAGCGCGTCCGGCGACAGCTGCTGAGAAGTCCCGACGGATGGTCTGCCGGGGTGGGCAACCGCTGCGGTGATCGCGCACCATGGCGTCCATGCCGTCGTCGCACCACGTGAGCTCCTGCACCGGCCGCCGCCCGGCCACCCGCTCCGCCCGCACAGCCGCCGCGGTCCTCGCCGCCGGCGCCTCCCTCGCGTTGGTCGCGGGGTGCGCGTCGTCGTCGACGGGCGGCACCGGCACGGCGGACGCGCGTGCGGCCGCTCCCGCGGCGGCCACCTCCGCCGCAGCGACGCCGACCCTCGTGGGCCTCGCCACGCGGGTCGCCACCGCGGTCTCCAGCGCGACCTCGGTCCACGTCGAGAGCGACCTGTCCGGGCTGTCGGTGCTGCCGGTCGCGGTCGGCACCGTCGAGGGCGACGTCGCGCTCGCCGGCGGCAAGCCGACGGCAGCCGACGGCAGCGCGGGCGGCTTCGGCCTGCGCTACGCGAACGGCAGCGCGTGGGTCCAGTTGCCGACGAGCTCCACCCGGTGGTGGCTGGTCTCCCCGGACTCGTCGAACCCGATGATCGCCGCGGCCGCCTCGAAGCTCGCCGCTGCCCGCGCGACGCTGATCGGTCTCGATCCCACCGCCCTGCTCGGCGCGGCCTCGGGCCTGCGCGAGATCGGCCCGGCCGAGGTGGGCGGCGTCGCCGCCACGCAGTACGCCTTCACCCTCGACCCGGAGGCGGTGGCCTCCGCCCTCGGCGTCACGCTGCCGGCGGGTGGCGCGAGCCCGGTGCCCGTGAAGCTCTGGCTCGACGCCTCCGACCGGCCGGTGCAGGTGACGGCCTCGCCCACCGTCCGAGGCACCGCCACCCCGCTGACCGTCACCCTCTCGGCGTGGGACGCGCCGGTGACCATCACCGCGCCCCCGGCCGCCCAGGTCGCATCGTGACGGTGGGGACCGACATACTGGCCGTGTGTTCGTGTTCGGTGTGGGTCTGAACAAGACCGGGACCACCTCGCTGGCAGCCGCCTGCAAGATCCTGGGCTTCCGCACCCTGCACCACCACGCGCTGCGCCTCTCCCCGGCCGAGATCAACGCCCGGCTGGACCGCGCGGCCGCGGAGCAGGTCTCACCGTTCCGTCACGCCGCCCGCCTGCGGACGTTCCGCGCCTTCTTCGACGTGCGGGCCGTGTCCCGCCACTTCGACCACCTCGACCGGCAGCTGCCCGGCAGCAAGTTCGTCCTGCACACCCGCGACGTCGAGGCCTGGCTCGACAGCCGGGCCCAGCACGTGGCGCGCAACGCGGAGTCCGGTCGCAGCGCCTGGACGGCCGAGGACCGTGAGGCGTCGCGCGCGCTGTACGAGCGCCAGACCGCGCGGGTCACCTCCTACTTCGCCGACCGCCCGGGCGACCTGCTCACCATCGACGTCACCGCCGGGCAGGGCTGGGACGTGCTGTGTCCGTTCCTCGGCGTCCCCGTGCCGGATCAGCCCTTCCCGTTCGCGAACCGCGCCCCGGGAAGCTGAGCCCTACCCTGTCGCTCGTGCTCCCCCGCCGCGACCGCAAGCGCGAGGTCGGCCCGCCCACCGAGGTCGTGCTGATCAGCGACGACCCGGCCGGGCGCGGCGGGATCGCCAGCGTCGCCCGCGGCATCGTCGAGGACCTCTCCCCGCTGCCGGTGGTCGTGCGGCCGTCCTACCGGCTCGGCGCCCCTCGGGGGGTCCGCGTGCGACTGTTCGCGGCCTCCGTCGCGTTCCTCGTCGGCCAGGCCCGACGCCGCCGGTCCACCAGCGTCGTCCACCTGCACCTCTCCCAGCGCGGCTCGTTCCTGCGCGAGGGCGCGCTGGTCGCTCTCGGTACGCGCCTCGGCTACCGGGTGGTGGTCACCCTCCACGGGAGCGGGTCGCGGGAGTTCCTTCAGGCTCATCCCCGCCTCACCCGAGCCGTCCTCCGGCGGGCCGACCGGGTGTACTGCCTGGGGCCGGCCCGCGCCGCGGACGTCCGCGCGATCACCGGCGTGCCCGCCGACGTGCTCAGCAACTACGTCCCGGTGCCGACCCCGGCCGAAGAGACAGCCCGGTCGCCGCGTCAGGTCGTCTTCGTCGGCGAGGTGTCCGAACGCAAGGGGATCGACGTCCTCTCCCGCGCGTGGGACGACATCCGCCGACGGGTTCCCGAGGCCTCCCTCGTCGTCGTCGGCACCGACGGCGGGGCGGCGGGCCTGCTCTCGGGTCGGCCAGGGGTGACGCTCGCCGGTCAGTTCACCCCGGCCGAGGTCGAGCGCATCGTCGGGTCCAGCGCACTGTTGGTGCTGCCCAGCCGGGCCGAGGGGCAGCCGATGGCCGTGCTCGAGGCCATGGCGGCCGGCACCCCGGTCGTGGCCACGGACGTCGGCGAGGTCGCCTGGACCGTCGGCGACGGCGGCCTGGTCGTCGCGCCGGGAGACGCCGGAGCGCTGGCCGACGCCGTGGTCCGGCTGCTCGCCTATGACGGGGAGCGCGCCACCCGCGGTCGGCGGGCGGCGGACATCGTCGCCGCCCGCTTCTCGACCCCGGTCGGACGGTCGCGGTACGCGGTCGTCTACGGAACTGCGGGTTCCGACACCGCCGCGAGACCGTAGCTGAGAGGTCGGGGACGCCGTGGGCCCGCTCGTTTATGGTCATCGGGTGTCGTCAGACGGGCGGGCAGCGGATCCTGCTGCGGCGCCGGCCGGGGGCACCTCGACCGGCGACCCGACCGTCAGCATCGTGCTGACGGCCCACGACGACGCCGACCGCATCGCCGCGACGATCGAGCAGGCCCTGGCCCAGGACTTCACCGACTTCGAACTCATCGTGGTCGACGACGCCTCGACCGACGGCACCGCCGAGATCGCCCGCCGCACCCTCGGGACGTCACCCCGTCACCAGGTGCTGGCCCTCCCCCACAACGGTGGCGTCGCCGCGGCACGGAACACCGCTCTGCAGCACACCCGCGGCCGGTTCGTGTGGTTCGTCGACAGCGACGACCGGTGGCCGGTGACCGCCCTGCGGACCCTCGCCGCCGCCGCCGGCCCCGACGTCGACGTCGTCATCGGCCGGGCTCAAGCCGTGCGGGCGGGTGCGCCCGCCGCCACCGCCCGGGTGGTCGACGGCCTCGACGAGGACAGCCGCCACCCGGCCGCCGACGTGGTCGACCTGATGGTGCGCGGGCGCATGCTCGGCTACCTCTGGAACAAGCTGATCCGACGGGCCGTGATCCCCGCCGACGCGTTCCCGACCACGATGACCTCGCGGTCGGACTGTGCCGGGTTCCTCGCGGCGCTGCAGGGGAGCGGAACCGTCCGCCTCGTGCCGGACGTCGTGTACACCCACGTGCTGCGCCCGGGCTCGATCACCACGAGCAGTGCGGTGGATCTCTCGAACCTGCTGACCGTCAGAGACGCCATCCGGGACGCCGCCCTCGCCTCCGGTCGTTACGACGCGTCGTCGCCTGCACTCGTCCTGCTCGACCACTGGTGCGTCTACGCCAACATCATCTCGACGGCCTCGCGGGTCGGCAGTACGGACCCGGCGGCAGCGGAGCTCGTCACCTGGGCCGCCGCTCAGATCACCCCCCGGAGCCTGCTCACCGTCGCGCGGGTCTCACCGCGCACGGCGCTGCGCTGCGCCGGGCTCCGCTACGCCGGCGGGGCGGCACCGGCCCTGCGTCGGGGCCGCGACCGGGTCCGCGGCATGCGCCTGGCGCCGCGGACGGCCGGCACTCCGCGATGACCACCACCTCCGCCCGGGTGACCAGGGGCGCTGCTGTTCCGGCGACCACGCCCTCCGTCGCCCGGCCTCCGGCCGACCTGTCCGAGGTCGACATGTCCCGTGTCGACCTGTCCGACGACGAGCTCGGTCGCTCGTCCGTGGTCGCCGTGGTCACCGGCTTCGTCCTCCTGCCCGCGGTGCTGTACCTGCTCGCGTTCGGGGCCGCCACGGGACCCCTGGCCGCGGTGGCGACCACCGGCACGCTGGTGCTGTTCATCTACGCGGTCTCCCTCGTGAGTCCCGTGCTCACGGTGTGCGCGATCGGCGGGGTCATCCTCTGGCAGAACACCGCGCTGGGCCTGCTGTCCGGCGTGTTCGGCACCGACGCGCCCTTCGAGGCCATCGAGGTCAAGACGATCTTCCTGTTCACGGTGGCGGCGGCGGCGCTGGTCTCCCACGGCGGCGAACTCCGCCGGATCGTGGCGTTCCGGTGGTTCGTCCCGCTGGCCCTGCTGCTCGCGGGGAGCCTGCTGCTCAACCCCGACCTCGCGGCGGTGGCGTACCTGCGCAACTTCACGACGATCATCACCGTCCCGATCGTCGGCATGTGGCTGACCACCCGCCTCGGGTGGCCAGCCACGCGGATCGTGTTGATCCAGATGGCGAAGGTCTCGCTGATCGTGCTGGCCCTCGGCGCGCTGGGTGAGCGGATCCTCGGGACCGATGCCTGGCGGGAAGCACTGAACAGCAAGTCTCTGTCGAGCCTCAACGGCGTGTCGCAGTCCACGACCTTCTTCTTCTTCCGCCTCCCGCGCAGCGGGTCGTTCGCCATCGAACCGGTCCTGGCCGCGTTCCTCGTGGGCGGCGCCGTGCTCGCCATCGTGTTCCTGGAGCGCCGGCTGACCGCGGGCTGGCTCCTCCTCGGTGTCGTCCTGCTCCTGCTCACCGCGGGCAAGGGCGCGACGGTCATGGTCGTGATCGCGCTCGTGGTCCGGGGGCTGCCCGCTCTCTGCCGGTTCGTCCAGCGCCACGGGGCGGTGAGCACCGTCGGCCTGTGGTCGGCGATCGCCGTCGGCGGCCTCGCCTACATCGCCGTGGCGCTGAGTCCGCGGTTCGCGGTCGGCCTCGCCACCCACCCCAACGCCTACCTGCGCGGCGGCAACAGCGCGGTCTTCCACATCGCCGGGTTCATCCTGGCCCTGCGCGACTCCGTGACCCATCCCGTCGGCTTCGGCCTGGGCGAGGGCGGCAACCTCACCCGGGCCCTCGACAAGGAGAGCCTGGTCGGCAAGAACATCCGCGTCGGTGGCGACACCGCGCTGGGCGCGATGCTCTACCAACTCGGACTCATCGGCGCCGGGGCGTACGTGGCCGCCTGTACCGGTATCCTCCGGGCGGTCGACCGCCACCGTTGGCAGCTCGTCACCGCGGTCCCGTTGTTCGTGGCGTGGGTGGCGGGCTGGGTCTACCAGGAGGAGATCAGCGCTCCGGCCGAGGCCTTCCCGATCCTCATCGTGGTCGGCGCCGTCCTCGCCGTGCGTGGTCCGCAGCAACCGGCCCCGCCGGTGGAACAACAACCCCACGGCAGGCTGTCGTGGGCCGGAGGGAACGGATAAGCGTGGAACTGCGCACCCTGCTCAAGACGCTGCTGACACGCTGGAAACTCATCGTGGTGTTCGTGCTGCTCGGCCTCGGCGCCGGTGTCGCCCTGACCGTGACCGCCACGCCGCAGTACCAGTCGAGCGCGCAGTTGTTCGTCTCGACCAACAACGTCGAGGGGAGCAACCAGGTCAACCAGGCCCTCACCGGCAACAGCCTCGCGGCCGACCTCGTGCAGTCCTACGTCGGCGCGATCCAGAGCGATTTCATCGCCGTGCCGGTCGCGACGGATCTGAACTTGTCGTACGGACCATCGGGCCTGCTGAAGCGCCTGGATGTCACCGCCCCCAACAACCGGGTGCTGATGACCATCACCTACACCGACACCAATCCCCGGCGCGCCGCGGACGTGGCGAACGCGATCGCCAAGAAGTTCCAGAGCGGAGTTGGCACGCTCCAAGCGACGCCCGGCACCTTGCCGACGGACACGACGAGCGCTTCCGCGTCCCCGGGCGCGACTCCGACCACGACCGCGGCCCCTGCGGCCGCTCCCACGGGTCTGGTCAAGGTCACCGTCCTCTCGACCGCCGTCGCGAACGGCACGCCGATCTCGCCGAACCGGACCACCAACCTCGTCATCGGCATCGCGGGAGGCCTGATCCTGGGCATCGCGATCGCACTGCTGCGCGACTACTTCGACACCCGGGTCAAGGACCCGCGCGTGCTGGAGGATCTCGCCGCCGCCCCGCTGATGGCCGTGGTGTCGTTCGACCGGTCCGCGCCCGACCGCCTCATCGCGATCCGCGAGGACCCGCACGGCTCGCGCGCCGAGGCGTACCGCCAACTGCGGTCGAACCTGCAGTACCTCGACGTCGACTCGGTGCCGCGCATCATCGCGGTGACCAGTTCGCTCGCCGGTGAGGGCAAGACCTCCACGGCGATCAACCTCGCGGCCTCGATCGCCGAGGCCGGCAACCGGGTCTGTCTCGTCGAGGCCGACCTCCGCCGCCCGACGATCGCGAAGGTCCTCGGCCTGGTGAGCGACGTCGGGTTCACCACGGCCCTCACCGGCAAGGCCGAGATCGAGGACGTCCTCCAGAACGCCGGGAGCAACCTCGCCGTCCTCACCGCCGGTGAGATCCCCCCGAACCCGACCGAGCTGCTGGTCTCGCGCGGAGCCCGCTCGATCATCGACTACATCGCCGACCACTGCGACTACGTCGTCATCGACGCCGCACCGCTGCTCCCGGTCGCCGACGGCATGGAGGTGGCGTCGATGGCCGACGCCACCCTGTTCGTCGCGCGCGCGGGCACCGTGCGGCGGGAGCAGGTCCGGCGGTCGATGGAGACGCTGCGCCGGGTCGGCGTCACCCGCATCGGTGTGGTGCTCAACGGCCTGAGCGCCAGCCGCAACACCAGCGGTTACAACTACGCGTACTACTACACCGCCCAGGACTCGAAGGACTCCGGCCGCGAACGCAAGCACGCGGAACGCGCGCGCCTCGCGGCTGAGGCGGTGGAGGCCAACGCCGTGGCGGAGAAGAAGGACGCCGCCACTCCCCTGGACGAGACGGGTGCCCACACGCGCGAGCTCGACGTCTTCGTGACACCGCGCGGAACGGCTGTCGACGCCGACAGCGACTCCACCCAGTCGTAGGGGAAACCCCGTGCTCGTCGAGACCGCCCCCGCACACCCACCGCGCCGGCGGCGGAGGGGACGACGCCTGGCCTGGGTGGCGGTGGCGGTGCTCGTGACCGCGATCGGTCTGCTGGCGCCCGTGGTGTACGACCACGTGAACACACCACCCCCGGTGCCCGTCACCATCGACCTGGGGAGTCAGCCCGAGGGGACGATGCCCGAGTCGTACGCGGGTTTCTCGTTCGAGAAGACCGATCTCAAGAGCGGGCTGTTCGCGCCCGGGTCCGAGCTGGCCGACGTGTTCACCTCGCTCGGTCCGCAGGTCCTGCGCATCGGGGGCAACTCGGCTGACCGGTCGAGTACGCCGGGGCGGCTGCCGGGGACCAGCGGGGGCGCGTACGTTCCCGATGCCTCCGTGCTGTCCGACCTCCACGAGTTCCTCGAGCAGACGAAGTCGACCGCCATCTACACGATCGCCCTGCAGAACAACACCGCGAGCAACGCCGCCAGCGAGGCCGACACCGTCGCCCGGGCGCTGGGTTCCACGCTGGCCGCCTTCGCGATCGGCAACGAACCCGACCTGTACAAGACCGACCTCCCGGCCCAGCCCTGGACCCCGCAGAGCTACGTCGGTGCAGCGGCTCCCCTCGACGCAGCGGTCGAGTTGGCGGTACCCGGCGCTGAGATCGTCGGACCCGACGCCGCGGGCACCTCGTGGTTCCCGCAGATGCCTGCGGCCATCAGCCGTTTCCACGCGATCACCCAGCACTACTACTCGCTGGGCTGCAAGTCCTCGGGGGACAAGGAGCAACAGCGCGACCGGTTGCTCTCCAACGCCGCGACCGGTCTCGACGCGACCAAGATCGCCCAGCTGACCAAACAGGCCGCGGCGTTGGGCAAGCCACTCTGGCTGGACGAGGCGAACTCGACCTCGTGCGCCGCCGACACCGACCAGCTCGCCAACACCGGCGCGGCCGCCTTGTGGGCCGTCGCCTTCATGTTGAGCACGGCGAAGGTCGGCGTGGTCCACGTCGACTTCCACTCCTCGCTGAACAGCTGCAAGAGCTTCTCGCCGGTGTGCGTCGACAGCAAGGACAACTCGCTCCGGGGTCAGCCGTTGCTGAACGCCATGCGCCTGGTGGGGCTGGTGGGATCGGGGACCTTCCTGCCGACCACGACCACACCCGCGTCGTCGCAGACCCCGAGCTGGGCGGTCCGTCACTCCGACGGCTCGGTGACGATGCTCGTGCTCAACCTGACGGCGAAGGCTCTCTCCGTCACCGTTCCCGGCGTGTCCTTCGTGGGCGCGGCGAGTCTGGACGCCAGCTCGCTCGCCGGACGGGTGACCTCCGTGAACGGCACCTCACAGCCGGGTCCAGGGGTTGCGGCGCACGTGGAACCGCTGACGGGTCGACCGACCACCGTGACGGTCGGGGCCTACTCGGCGTCGGTCCTGACCCTGCCGTCCTGAACGGACTCCTCGACGTTCGTCTCGGAGGGGAGGTTGACGCGTCGGAGGGCGGCCGTGATGGTGTCGGCGTCGAGATCGGGCGCCTCGACGACCTCGGCGAGCCCCAACCGTTGCAGCAGGCCACAGATCTGCGCCTGGTGGTCGTCCACGTGCTCGCCCCGCGCCCGCCGCCGCGGCACCACCACGGGGTAGATGCCGCGGTCGACCATCTTCAGCACGGAGCCGACGCCGGCGTGCGTGACCACGACGTCGGCCTGTTCGAGCTGGTCGTCCATCCCGCGCCCGTCGAGGTAGTCGACCACCTGACCGGGGAGGTCGGTGCGGCCGCCGCTCTCGCCCACCTGCCAGGTGGTCCGGGTGTCGGCGAACGGTGTGTCCCGCACGGCGTCGAGGAGGCTGTCGAACCGGTACGGCCGGATCGTGCCGAGCGTGACGAACAGCCGCGGGTTCTCGACCGTGGGAGCCTCGACGGGCTCGCTGCGGTAGGTCGCGAACACCGACGCCGTCGGCTTCCACCGGCGCCGCGCCCACGACTCGTGCTGGGTCCGCAGTTGCACCATGTGCGAGGCCGCCAGGATCCGGCCGGTGAGCGAAGGCCCGTCGGTCCGCGAGACGCTCTCGATGTAGGTCGCGGGGAGCCCGCGCAGCCGCAGCGCCGGCAGCACGCCCACCGCCACCGCCGCGCCGGTGCTCACGACGTGGTCGTACTGCGAGACGTCGATGCGGCGCAGGACCGCGGCGAGCGCGCGGATCGTTCCGGCCCAGTCGCGCGGTGCCACGTACGGGACGAAGAAGCACCGCTTGCCGGCGAGCAGGGAGCGGCTCTGAACGGAGTCGAACGTGATCCACAGGGACTCGTCGTCGACGTCGAAACGGGTGCTGATGCGCGCCAGTTGTTCGAGGTGCCCCCCTGTCGAGGCGACGAACAGGAACCGCACAGCCGGTATGGTAACCGCGGCGTACGCGCGTCTGCTCCACCGTGTCCAGGGGAAGTTGGTCCGATGCTCTCGGTGTTGCAGTCGGTCACCGTCTGGCAGCGGTCGCAGAGTTCGGCGCAGTACGTCGAGCACCTCGTGGCCGGTCCACCGACCGACGTCCGGACCTCGTTCTTCGATTTTCCTCGTGTGTTCCTCCACCGCTACGACGTGTTCCACGTCCACTGGCCCGAGCGCATCTGGCGCACGGCGTCGCCCGCGCGGTCGCGGCTCAAGGCCGCGTTGTTCCTGCTCGCCCTCGTGGTGATGCGACTGCGTCGGACCGCGATCGTGCGCACGGTCCACAACGTGGCTCCGCACTCGGGGGCGGCGTGGTGGGAACGTCCCGTGCTCCGGCTCGCCGACCGGTGGACCGACGTGGCGATCCTGCTGAACCACGACGTCCCGGAACGGTTCGCGGGCCGGTTCATGGTCACGATCCCCCACCCGCACTACGGACCGGTCGTCGACCGCGTCCGGCCACTGCCGCCGCCCGAGGCCGGACGCCTCCTGTACTTCGGCCACATCCAGCCCTACAAGAACGTCGACCACCTGATCGAGACCTTCGCGGCCGTCGACGATCCGGCCGCGACGCTCTGGATCGTCGGACGACCCGCGGACGACGACACGGCGCAGCGACTGCGTGCCGCCGCCGCCCGCGATCCCCGGGTCCACCTCGAACTCGTCGAGGTCCCCGACGCCGATCTCGTGGCCCACATCGCCCGCGCCGAACTCGTCGTGCTGCCGTACCGCAACCTCTACAACTCCGGCAGTGTGCTGATGGCGCTGTCGGTGGGCCGACCGGTTCTGGTGCCGGACGTCGAGACCATGGCCGAACTGCGGGACGAGGTCGGACCGGAGTGGGTCCGCACGTACGCGGGTGAGCTCCGACCCACCGATCTCGTCGACGCGCGACCCACCTCCACACCGGACCGTGAGACGCTTCCCGCGATGACCCACCGCAACTGGGCTCACGCCCGGGAGCGGACCGAACTGACGTACCGCTGGGCCGTTCTCGTCCGCACCGACCGTTACCCCGAGCCATCCCACCGCGCGCCGCTGCCCGCCGCGTCCACCCCCGCACCGCAGCTCTGAGAGGAACGAAGGTCCATGCTCCATGCCCCCCTCACCGACGACGAGCGGGATGCGGTCGCGCAGCACCACTTCGTGTTCGTCGGTGGCATGCACCGCAGCGGCACCACGATCCTCGCCGAGGCCATCGCGTCGGCCGTCGACGGCGCGGGCCTCGAGGACACGAACGTCATGATGGACGAGGGTCAGTTCCTCCAGGACGTCTTCCCGCTCGGGCGCGACATGGGCGGGGTGACCCGGTGGGCCCTCGACGACCGCGCCTACCTGGACGAACGCGACTACGAGTTCGTGCCCAACGTGACCGCCCGCCTGTGGCGCAGCTGGAGCCCGTACTGGGACACCAGCAACAAGATCCTCGTCGAGAAGACGCCCCTCAACATCACCCGCACCCGCTTCCTGCAGGCCGCGTTCCCGCGCTCGAGCTTCGTGATCATCACCCGCCACCCGGTCACCCAGGCGCTGGCCGCCCGCAAGTGGTCGAAGACCCGTCCCGGCCACTACGGGGTCGGGCTCCCGCTGCTCGTCGAGCAGTGGGTGCGCGCACACGAGGCGTTCGCGATCGACCAGCAGTTCCTGCAACGCACCTACGTGGTGCGCTACGAGGACCTCATGCACGACCCGATGCAGGTCCGCGCCCAGCTCGAGCAGTTCCTCGAGACCGAGATCCCGCCGACCACCTTCGAGAAGGTCGACCCCCTGCGCGCGCTCTCGTACTCCGACGCCTGGATCCGGGCCACCGCCCCGGGCGCCCTCAAGAGCAGCGTCAAGTCCCTGCGCGACCTCACGCCGGCGGACCGCGCCCGCAGCCGCGCCCTGCTGAAGAACGTCGCCGAGACCTCGGTGCTGCGCCACCACCGCGCCTCCATCGCCGCCGAGTTCGGAGGCCGGGTCCGGCGCCTGGGATACGACGTCAACCAGCTCGACGTCGCCGAACCCTGGTTGCAGTGAGCAACGGTCCGGTCAGGTACCTGTTCGTCGGCGGGTTGCAGCGCAGTGGCACCACCGTGCTGGGGCGGGCCCTCGCCGAACACCCCGATGTGACCGGGCTGGTCGGGACCCCGACCCGCGAGGACGAGGGTCAGTTCGTGCAGTCGGTCTACCTCGACGACCACGCCATGGGCTCGCGGCACACCACCCGACTCGATCAGGGGACGCGGTGGGCGTTCCACCCCGAGGCCCACCTGACCGAGGCCGATCTCTCCGGCAGGCCCGAGGCGCGCGCCCGTCTCGAGGCCAGCTGGGCGCCGTACTGGTCGGACCCTGGTGCAACGGTCCGGGTGGAGAAGTCGCCGAGCAACCTGACCCGCACCCGGTTCCTCCAGGCCACGTTCCCCGGTGCCCGGTTCGTCGTCATCACCCGTCACCCGATCGTGCAGGCGCTGGCCATGCGGAAGTGGGCCACCCGTGCGCGTCGTTTCGGTTTCCACTTCGAGCAGTCGGTGCAGCACTGGCTGACGGCCATGGAAACCTTCACCGCCGACCGCCCGCACCTCGAGCACGTGGCGGTGGTGCGCTACGAGGACCTGGTGGCCCAGCCGGGTCCGACGTTCGCCGAGGTGACCACCCTCGCCGGACTCACCCCCGAGCAGGTCCCGCTCCTCGATCGACTCACCGATCAGAACGCTCCGTACTGGCGCTACTGGTCGTGGTGGACGGGAACCGACCGGGAGGTGCCGTTCCAGCGGCTCGACCCGCGGCCGGGTGGCGGCAACCTCATGCCGGGCCTGGCCGAGCGGGGTGTGGCCACGGCGATCGGGGCGCGCACCGCGGCGCGCATCCGGCACCGCTTCGGTGAGCGCGTGGCAGCGTTCGGCTACGACGTCGACGACGTGACCCGCGATCCGCGGGTCGCCCTACCCTGACCTGGTTCCACGGTCCTGCCCGTCACGTCCGAGAGGCGACGCGTGTCGTTCCCACCGCACCCCGGTCCCGCCCGGCTGTTCCACTTCTCGTACCACAAGTGCCTCACCGTGTTCTACAAGGGCGTCATGCGGCGGACGATGCGGGCGACCCGTCCGTTCGGACCCGAGCCCTACGTCCACCTCAACAGCCACGTCGACCGTCTGCCCGACGCCGCGGCGAACCACCGGTTGGTCTCGGTCAACAACCACCACGTGCCGTTGGACGGGTTCGGCGACGTCCGCGCCTCGCGGTTCATCCGCGATCCCCGTGACCTGCTGGTCTCGGGCTACCACTACCACAAGCGTGGAGCCGAGCCCTGGTGCCTCGTCGTCGACCCGTCACCCGTGGACTGGGCCGTCGTGAACGGGACGATCCCGGCCGCGTTGCCGGCCGGCACCTCGTACGCCGACTTCCTCACCGCGGCGTCGGTCGAGGACGGGCTGCTCGCCGAACTCGACTTCCGCCGAGCCCACTTCGACTCGATGATGCAGTGGCCGCAGGACGATCCGCGGGTCCTGCTGCTGCGGTACGAGGACGTGCTCGGTCACGAGCAGGAATCCTTCGACCGGCTCCTCGCGCACTACCGTGTCGGTCCGGTCGAGCGTCGGGTCGGTCACCACTACGCCCGGAAACTGTCGGCGGGCGAACGGACCGGCGGCCGCTCGACCGCGCACATCCGCGACCCGCGCCCACGTCAGTGGGAGTCGCAGCTGACCCCGCGCGTGCTGGACACCCTCGATGAACGGCACCCGGGTCTGCTCGCCCGCTACGGGTACGTCTGACCGCGGGACCTGTCGGCGCCAGCTGTGAGCTCGCAGCGCACGCGAGCGGGCTGGTGCGCCTGACGTGTGTTGTATCGTTCCCGTGCTCCGGGTCGCCACGCCGCAGCCCGTTGCTCGATCCCCTTGGCAGGTGCCCCGACCGTGATCGTGTCTCACCGACACCGCTTCATCTTCTTGAAGACACGGAAGACCGCGGGCACCAGCGTCGAGATCGCGTTGTCGGAGTACCTCGGTCCCGACGATGTGATCACCGCGATCGGTGCCGCCGACGAGGCTCTCCGGCGCGAGCGCGGATGGCCCGGGCCGCAGCACGACCGTTGGCCGCTGCACCTCTACCGCCGCCCGGAGCTCGCCAGGCTCGTCCGCACCCGCCGGCCGGCCCGGGCCTACAACCACATGCCCGCGGCCGAGGTGCGTCGGCTCGTCGGCGAGGAGGTGTGGACGAGCTACCGCAAGGTCACCACGGTGCGCAACCCGTTCGACGCCGTCGTCTCCTTCTACCACTGGCGGATCCGCAAGATCCCGGTCGACCAACGGCCCACGCTCTCGGCGTTCCTCCGGAGCGACCAGTTGGAGCGGCTGACGCGGAACTGGTCGACCTACACCATCGACGACCGGGTCGTCGCCGACCACGTCTGCCGGTACGAGGAACTCGACGCGGCGCTCGCCGCCACCGGGACCGCCCTCGGACTCCCCGGCCGGTTGTCGCTGCCCCACGCCAAGGGTCAGGTCCGACCGGACCGCCGGGCGGCCCGTGAACTGCTCGACGACGCCGACCTCGCCGTGGTCCGCGCCAAGTTCGCCCGGGAACTCGAGACGTTCGGCTACCAGCCGTGAAGCACCGGTGGCCCGCGCCGGAGAGCGGGGAGTCGAGCCCCGCGGTCCCGGTCATCGCCGCCACCGCGAACCCGGCCCCCTCGGACCCGGCGCCACCGGACCTGACACCGGCGGATCTCTCGGCCTCGCAACCCGCGTCCCCGGAGCCCGCACCCGCGGAACCCGCACGCTCGGACGCCGCGGACCGCGACGGGCTCGGAGACCGCGGGCTCGGGCGCCGGGCCTCCCGCGGGGCCGCCACCATGATGGCCGGGCAAGGAGCGCGGCTCGTCGTCCAGACCGGCGGCCTCATCCTGCTGGCTCGCCTGCTCACCCCGACCGACTTCGGGCTCGCCACGATGGTCACGGCGATCATCGGGATCGGGGAGACCCTGCGGGACTTCGGTCTGTCGATCGCCGCGTTGCAGGCGCGGCACATCTCGCGCGAGGAGCGCGACAACCTGTTCTGGGTGAACACCGGTATCGGCGCGTTGCTGACCGTCGTCGTGATCGCCGCGGCTCCGGGGATCGCCGCGCTCTACGGGGACGACCGGCTCCGGGAGGTCACCCTGGTCCTGGCCGTGACCTTCCTGCTCAACGGCATGACCGCCCAGTACCGCGCCGGCCTGCAGCGCGAACTGCGGGTCTTCATGGTCAACGTGTCCGACGTCGCCGGCCTCGCAGCCGGCCTCGTGGCGGGCATCCTCATCGCGGTCGCCGGCGGCGGCTACTGGGCGATCGTGTGGCAGCAGGTCGTCACGTCGGTCGTCACGCTCGTCATCGCGGTGGTCGCGGCCGGTTGGCTGCCCCGCTGGTACCACCGCGACACCTCGATCAAGCCGTACCTGTCCTTCGGGATGAACGTGCTGGCCGCCCAGATCATCGGCTACATCGCGAAGAACGCCGACTCGGTCACCATCGGCATCCGCTTCGGGGCGACCCCGCTCGGCCTGTACAACCGCGCCTTCCGGTTCCTCGCCCTGCCGCTGAACCAGCTCAACGCTCCGTCGACCCGAGTCGCCACACCGGTGCTCACCAGGCTCCGCGACCAACCCAAGCGGTACGCGGACTACCTGCTCACCGGCCAGACCGTCCTGTTGCACTCGGTCCTCGCCGTCGTCGTCTCCATGGCGGCGCTGGCCGAACCCGGCATCCGGCTCATCGTCGGCGCGCAGTGGGTGCAGTCGGTCCCCCTGTTCCAGATCCTCGCGCTCGCCGGTGCTTTCCAGACCTCGGGCTACGTGACGTACTGGGTCTTCCTGTCCAAGGGCCTGGCCAAGACCAGCCTGCGGCAATCCCTGATCAGCCGGCCCGTCGCCGTCGCCACCGTGGTCATCGGCTCGTTCTGGGGCATCGAGGGTGTGGCCTGGGGATACACGGCCGGTGCCCTGTTCAACTGGCCGTTCTCGCTCTGGTGGATCTCCCGGGTCACCGACGCCCCCGTGCGGCGGCTGTGGTGGAACGGCGTGCGCTGCCTGTTCGGCTACGCGGTGGCGGGGGTCGCCGGCTGGGCCGTGTCGGAGCTGCTCCAGGGCCGACCGGACATCCTCCGCATCGCCGCCGGCCTCGTCGCGATCGTGGCCGTCATCGTCCTGCAGGCGCTCGTGTGGCCGTCGTTCCGCCGCGACCTCGGCCTCATCCGGGCGGCGGGCAAGTTGCTGCGCTGAGCCGCCCCCACCGGGGGACCGGGCCACAGCTACCTCGCGGGCCGGAATCCCCTCGTCTCATCAGGGTTCCCCTGCCTGCGAGGCAGGCAAAGGCGGGGTCGCGCTCAGCGGGAGAGCAGACGCTCCACGAGGTCGACGACCGTGGCCGCCTGGGTGGCGGCGTCGCCGGTCTCCGGCCGCAGCAACAACTCCGGTGAGAGCGGCGCCTCGTAGGGGTCGCTGATGCCGGTGAAGTTGGCGATCTCGCCGGCGCGGGCCTTGGCGTAGAGACCCTTGGGGTCACGCGCCTCGGCGATCTCGATCGGGGTGTCCACGAAGATCTCGGCGAACGGCACGTCGCCGGTCTCGTGGCTCTGCCGGACACCGTCGCGGTCGGCGCGGTAGGGGCTGACCAGCGAGACGAGGGCGATGACCCCGGCGTCGGCGAACAGCTTGGCGACCTCGCCCAACCGGCGCACGTTCTCGGCGCGGTCCTCGGCCGAGAACCCGAGGTCGGCCGACAGCCCGTGCCGGACGTTGTCGCCGTCGAGCAGGTAGGCCGGGCGGCCCGAGGCGACGAGGCGGCGCTCGACCTCGGTGGCGACGGTGGACTTGCCGGACCCGGACAGGCCGGTGAACCACAGCGTCATCCCGCGGGTGGCGCGGTCGGCCCGGCCGACGGCCGAGTTGTGCCACACGACGTTGCTGTCCTGCGCGGTCGGGCCGGTGATCATGCCGCCCGCGACGGTGTTGTTCGTGGCTTCGTCGACGAGGATGAAGCTGCCGGTGTCACGGTTGCGGCGGTAGGGATCGAACAGCAGCGGGGCCTGCGTCCGCAGCTTGACCCGGCCGATCTCGTTCATCGACAAGCTCGTGGCGCCTTCGTCGCGGTGCAACGTGTCGATGTCGAGGCGGTAGTCGAGGTCGACGATCGAGGCGCGGGTCGAGCGGGTGGTGTGCTGGATCGTGTACCGCTGACCCGCCTCCAACGGCTTGTCACCGGTGAACCAGCAGATCATCGCGTCGATGTCCTGCGCGACGTGCGGGCGGTTCGCAGGGCGGCAGATCATGTCGCCCCGCGCGATGTCGATGTCGTGCTCGAGTTCGATGGTGACCGCCTCGTTGGCGTACGCCTCCTCGAGCTTGCCGCCGCCCGGCGCCCAGACGGCCTTCACGGTCGAGTTGAACCCCGAGGGCAGCACGGTGACCTCGTCGCCGGGCTTGAACACGCCGCCGGCGATCGTGCCCGCGTAGCCGCGGAAGTCGTGCAGTGAGGAGTCGCGCGCCTGGTGCGGACGGATGACGTACTGGACCGGCAGCCGGTTGTCGATGAGGTTGCGGTCGGAGGAGACGTAGAGGTCCTCGAGGTGCGCCAGCAGGTTGACGCCGTCGTACCAGGGCATGCTCTCGCTGCGGTTCACGACGTTGTCGCCGCCGAGCGCCGACACCGGGATGAACGACAGGTCGCCGACCTCGAGCTTCATCGCGAACTGCTCGAACTCGGCGCGGATCTCCTCGAACCGCTCCTGGCTGTAGTCGACGAGGTCCATCTTGTTGACGCACAGCACGAGGTGCGGGATGCCGAGCAGGCTCGCGAGGAACGCGTGGCGCCGCGACTGTTGCAGGATGCCGTTGCGGGCGTCGACGAGGATCAGCGCGACGTCGGCGGTCGAGGCCCCGGTGACCATGTTGCGCGTGTACTGGATGTGGCCCGGGGTGTCGGCGATGATGAACTTGCGCTTGGGCGTGGCGAAGTAGCGGTAGGCGACGTCGATGGTGATGCCCTGCTCCCGCTCGGCGCGCAGGCCGTCGGTGAGCAGAGCGAGGTCGGGGGTGTCGCTCCCGCGCGCGGTGCTGGTCTTCTCCAGCGCGGCGAACTGGTCCTCGAAGATGGCCTTGCTGTCGTAGAGCAGCCGCCCGATGAGCGTGGACTTGCCGTCGTCGACCGAACCGGCCGTGGCGATACGCAGAAGCTGGGACACGGTTAGAAATACCCTTCCTTCTTGCGGTCTTCCATGCCGGCTTCACTGATGCGGTCGTCGGCGCGCGTGGCACCTCGCTCGGTGAGCCGCGCCGCGGCGACCTCGGCCACGACGTCGTGGGCGTCGGCGGCCTCGGACTCGACGCAGCCGGTGCAGGTGGCGTCGCCGATGGTGCGGAAGCGGACCGTGGCCTCGAAGGGCTTCTCGTCCCCGCGCGGCTGGATGAACCGGTTGACCGCGAGCAACATGCCGTCGCGTTCGACCACCTCACGGCGGTGCGAGTAGTAGAGGTTCGGCAGCTCGATGCCCTCGTCCCGGATGTAGGACCAGATGTCGAGCTCGGTCCAGTTGGAGAGCGGGAACACGCGGATGTTCTCGCCCTTCTTGTGGCGCCCGTTGTAGAGGTTCCAGAGCTCGGGGCGCTGGTTGCGGGGATCCCACTGGCCGAACTCGTCGCGGAAGCTGAACACCCGCTCCTTGGCGCGGGCCTTCTCCTCGTCGCGCCGGGCCCCACCGAACACCGCGCCGAACTTGTTCTCAGCGATCCCCCGCAGCAGTGACACGGTCTGCAGCCGGTTGCGGGTGGCGTTGGGGCCGGTGTCCTCGACGACCCGGCCGGCGTCGATGTCGTCCTGGACGCTGCTCACGACCAGGCGCACCCCGAGCCGTTCGACCGTGCGGTCGCGGTAGGCGATGACCTCGTCGAAGTTCTCGCCGGTGTCGATGTGCATGACCGGGAAGGGGACCGGCGCGGGCCAGAACGCCTTGGCGGCGATGTGCAGCATCACCACGGAGTCCTTGCCGCCGGAGAACAGCATCGCGGGGTTCTCGATCGTGGCCACGACCTCGCGGATGATGTGCACCGCCTCGGCCTCGAGCCTGGCCAGGTCGGACATCTCGTACGTGGCGATCACGGTGGTGGACTCCAGAGGAGAGCGGCTGGGGGTGCCCGGGCAACCGCGCCACGGTACCGGGGCCGGGTTACACGGACACAGCCCGCGGTCGACCAGCTCGTGCGCCTCCGACGAAGGATCGGCGCCGGACGTCGAGATGGTCATGTCGAAGGCCTGAAGCATGTCCGATCAGGCACTGCGCGGCGCCTGCACCTCCCGTATCCTTCGACGGCTGCCACGATGCACGACCGCATCGCACCGCCCCAGCCCGAGGAGACGTCCCGTGTCGGGAAACGTCGGATCGACCAGCGCGGCCGGCGTGCGACCCGACCCAGAGGACCGGAGCGCACCCGCGGTGGTGAGCAACGTCCTGCTGCCGGAGGTCTCGAGCGCGGCCGAGGTGCTGCACCCGGATGTGCTCGGAGGCGGCGTCCGTGACAGCGCGGTGTGGAAGACCCCGCCCGGCGCGTCGCGCACGCACCGGTGGTCGCGGCAGTACGGCCTCGCGCTGCTGGTGACCGACCTCGGCGCCGTCCTGGTCGCGGTGTCGCTGGGCTACTTCCTGCGCTTCGGCACCGACCGGGGCACCGGGAACCAGGTGACCTACTTCGTCGTCGGGTCCGTGGTCGTCGTGACCTGGCTGATCGCGTTGTCGGGCGTCGCCGCCTACGAGATCCGGCACATGACGTCGGGCTCCGAGGAGTTCAAGCGGGTCATCCGCGGGACGTTGTGGGCCTTCGGCGGCGTGGGGGTGGGCTGCTACCTCCTGGGCATCGACATCTCGCGGGGCTTCATCGCGGTCGTCTTCCCGCTCGGCCTGTTCCTGCTCATCCTCATGCGCTTCATCCTGCGTCGGCTCGTCGGCTCGATGCGCCGCGAGGGCATGTGGGTGTACCGACTCGTCGCGGTCGGCAACCTCGACGCCGTCACCCACCTGGTGAACGCGACGACCAAGTCCAAGGGGGCCGGCCTGCGCGTGGTCGGGGCATGCGTCCCCGGCGCCGAGCCCGGTACCGAGATCGCGCCCGGCGTCCCGGTGCTCGGCGGACTGCGCCACGCGGCCCACGCCGCGGAGCGGATCGACGCCGACGTCGTGGCGGTCGCCGGGACCGAGCTGGGTTCCCGTGGCGTGCGCGAACTCGGGTGGGAGCTCGAGGGCACCGGCCGCGGCCTCATCATGGCGCCCGGACTCACCGAGGTCGCCGGGCCCCGCGTGCACGTCAGCCCGGTCGAGGGCCTGCCGCTCATGTGGGTGGAGCAGCCCCAGTTCACCGGGGTGTCCCGCGTGGTGAAGCGCCTCGTGGACGTCTTCGGTTCCCTGGCGATCATGGCCGCGGCCAGCCCGGTGCTGCTGCTCACGGCGATCGCGGTGAAGGTGACCTCCCCCGGGCCGGTGCTGTTCAAGCAGTCCCGCCTGGGCACCGGGGGCACCGAGTTCCTGGTCTGGAAGTTCCGCAGCATGTACGTCGACGCCGAGAAGCGGCGTGACGAGTTGTGGGACCGCAACGAACAGGACGGCGACGGCGTGCTGTTCAAGATCGCCGACGACCCGCGGGTGACCAAGGTCGGCGGCCTCATCCGGCGGCTGTCCATCGACGAGTTGCCGCAACTGGTCAACGTCCTGCGCGGCGACATGTCGCTCGTCGGGCCCCGGCCGCTGGCCACGGTCGACTCGACGTACTCCGGTCACGCCCGTCGGCGGCTGCTGGTCCGCCCCGGCATGACCGGCCTCTGGCAGGTGAGCGGCCGCTCCGACACCACCTGGGAGGACGCGGTGCGCATGGACCTCTACTACGTGGAGAACTGGTCGCTCGCGTTCGACGTGACCATCATCCTGCGCACCATGTGGACCGTCCTGCGGCGCAGCGGCGCGTACTGACCCTCTGCTGTTCCCTACCGAACCGCCCGGCAATACCACCGGGCCGGAGTCGTTACCAGTTGTTCACAACAATGATTGGACCTGGGCCCTCAGGTCTGTATAAGCTTCCGCACGTTGCTGAGGCAACGCCAAGACCCACTCCGGAAGGAACCACCCCATGAAGCTCACCCGACTGGTCGCTGCGGCCGGCCTGCTGGTTGCCGCGGGCATCGGCGGCGTCGTCGTCGCCACGCCGGCCTCGGCCTACCCCGACGGTGTCGTCGGCACGGCCACCATCAACTCGACCGTGTTCGCCCCGGGCGACACCGCGGTCGTCACCGTCGAGAACACCACGCCCGGTGGCCTGACGATGCAGATCTTCTCGGCCCCCGTCACGATCGGCACCGGCACCACCGGCGCCGACGGCAAGGGGTCCGTGTCGGGCGCGATCCCGGCCGGCTACAAGGGCGTCCACACCATCCAGGTGACCGGCGCCGGCGGCGAGATCTACCCCTTCACCGTCACCATCACCTCCAAGACCGGCCCCGGCAAGCCCAGCAACACGGACGACAACGGGCCTGGTGGACTGGCCAACACCGGTGCGGCCGTGACCGGCATCGGCATCCTCGGCGGCATCCTCGTCGCCGGCGGTGTGTTCTTCGTGGTCGCCGGCCGTCGCCGCACCACGGCGAACCAGACCCCTTCGGTCTGAGTCGGTTCGCCTCAGCAACGTCTCGAGAGCGGCGTCCCCTGCGGGGGGCGCCGCTCTCGGCGTTTCCGGGCCAGGTCCGGATGGTTCAGCCGCTGAGCGACACCGGGATCGCTGAGCGAGGTGTCGTACAGTTCACCCGCCTCGATCCCGCCGTGGCCCACCTGCCCCGGCCGCCCCGACGACGGAGACGATGACCGAACCGCCCCGCCCGACCGGTCCCCTCGAGCCGGAGCGACCCGACCCGCCGGATGAGCCCGGGCGGAGCGATCCGGCGAAGTCCGGCTTCGACGGCGCCTTCGAGGGCGAGGCGTGGGACACGCGGCCTCGGCGGCGGCGTTCGTCGTCGTCGTCCTCGTCGTCGTCGAAGTCCTCGGCCGCGAGCGGCCGTTCGAGCCGCCGGCGGTCCTCTTCGTCCGAGTCCGCGTCGCGGCCGTCGACCCGGTCGTCCGGTTCCCCGAAGGCCAAGCGTCGGGGCAGTCGGCGCGCCCGCCACGTGCGGGCCGTCCTGCGTCACGTCGTGCTCGGGGTGCTCGGGTTGGGCCTGGCGTGGATCGTCGTCACCGGCGTGCTCGCCGCCTACCAGCTCCAGCAGGCCCGCTCGGACCTCAGTGCGTTGCGGAGCCAGATCACGGCCGGCGGGACCGACATCGGAGCCCGCGCCGACTCCCTCGCCGAGCACGCCCACCACGCCGCCGTGCTGACCCGCGGCCCGGCCTGGGCGACGCTCGCGGCCATCCCCTACGTGGGCGACCCGGCCGACGCCGTCCGCGGGATCACCACCCAGACCTCGACGCTGGTCGACGACGCCGTCCCCGGCCTCATCGCCGCGGCGGACGACGTCAACCCCCGGACCGTCTACCAGAAGGGCGCGGTCGACCTCACGGCCCTCCAGCGGGCTTCCGGCCCGGTGCACCGGGCCGCCCTCGCCGCCGACGCCGCCAACCAGTCTGTCGCGGCGCTGCCCCGCTCGACCTGGTTGCCGGCGGTCGACACCGCGACCGACCGACTCGCCGGGCAACTGTCGAGCCTGGGCAGCACCCTGCGGACCACCGACCAGGCCCTGCGGGTGCTCCCGACCATGCTCGGCGACGACGGCCGCACCCGGAAGTACTTCATCGCCTTCCAGAACAACGCCGAGCTCCGCGGCACCGGCGGGCTGCCCGGCGCGTTCGCCATCGCCACCGCGACCAACGGCAAGGTCGCCATCGAGTCGTTCAACTCCGACAGCCTGCTCGCCGGGAAGATCCCGAGCGGCGTCGACTTCGGCAAGGCCTACAACCTGCAGTACGCCAACCCGACCGTGGCCCGCACCACCGACACCCCGTACAACACCTACGTCGACAGCAACGTCAGCCCGAACTTCCCCTACGCCGCCCAGATCTGGCTGGCGATGTGGAAGAACACCCACGGCGAGCAACTCGACGGCGCGCTGACCGTCGATCCGAGCGCGTTGTCCTACCTGCTGGCGGCCACCGGGCCCACCACCGCACCCGACGGCGTCCAGGTCACCTCGAAGAACGTCGTCGCGCTGCTGCAGAAGGACGTGTACGCCCAGTTCCCCGCCCGCGGCGAGAACTCGGCCCGTAAGCAGTACATCCTCGACGTCGCGTCAGCGGTCGAGAAGAAGGTCCTCAGTGGGGCCCGCAACGGCCGCGCCCTGCTCGACGGCCTCGCCCGTGGTGTCAGCGAACGCCGCATCGTGGCGTGGAGCACCGACCCGGGCGTCCAGTCGGTGCTGGCATCCGCACCGATCGGCGGCACGATCTCCGCCACCGACCAGCCCTACGGCATGCTCGTGCTCAACAACGGCGCCGCGGGCAAGCTGGACTACTACCTCGGCCGTTCGGTCGACGTCACCCGGAGCGGGTGCGGTGACACCCGCGACGTCACCGTGACGATCAAGCTCACCAACAACGCACCGACCAGCGGTCTGCCGCCGTACGTGACCGACCGGATCGGGGCGATCAACCAGCCGACGGACCTCGTCGTGGGGCAGAACCGCACGGTCGTGAACTGGGTCGCCACCAAGGGGGCGTTGCTCACCGGCGCCACGCTCGACGGCAGGACCTCCGGCGCGGGCCTGTTCGACGAGGAGGGTCACCCCTCGTTCCAGATGATCCTGGAGATCAAGCCCGGCCAGACCCGCACCTGGGTGCTGACGTTGCAGGAACCCGCCGGCGACCAGCCGATGACCGTCGTCAGGCAGCCCGGGGTCCTGCCGCTGCAGGTCGACGTCGACGCCCGCGTCTGCGCCGGCTGAGCGCGCCCGACGCGGGCGGGGGACGGCCTCCCGGCTACGGGCGACCGAGCGCGGAGTACGACCAGTCCTGGCCGCGCCACTCGATCGGGTCGAGCACGTTGCGGCCGTCGACGATGTTGCGGTGCCGGACCAGCTCGCCGATCGCGGACGGGTCCATCTCGCGGAACTCCTGCCACTCGGTGAGCAGCATGACCAGGTCGGCGTCGGTGACCGCTTCGGCCAGCGTGTCGGCGTAGCCGAGTTCGGGGAACTTGGCGCGGGCGTTGTCCATCGCCTTGGGGTCGTACAGCGTGACGTTGCCCGAGAGGCGCTGGACGAGGTTCGCGACGTCGAGCGCCGGCGAGTCCCGGATGTCGTCGGAGTCGGGCTTGAACGCCGCCCCGAGCACCGCGACCTTGGCGCCGCGGAAGGTGCCGTGCAGCAGGTCCATGCCGATCTCGACGGTGCGGACACGGCGACGCTGGTTGATGGCGTCGATGTCGTGCAGGAACGACACCGCCTGGTCGACGCCGAGTTCGCCCATGCGGGCCATGAACGCCCGGATGTCCTTCGGGAGGCAACCGCCACCGAACCCGAGCCCGGCGTTGAGGAACTTGCGCCCGATGCGGGCGTCGTAGCCGATGGCGTCGGCGAGGCGGGTGACGTCGGCGCCGGTGACCTCACACACCTCGGCCATGGCGTTGATGAACGAGATCTTCGTGGCGAGGAACGAGTTCGCCGCCACCTTCACCATCTCGGCGGTCGGGTAGTCGCAGACCACGAGGGGCGTCCCGGTGGCGAGCACCGGTGCGTACGCGGCCCGCATCTGGGCCTCGGCCCACGCGCTGCGGACGCCGAAGACCAGGCGGTCCGGGCGCAGGGTGTCCTCGACCGCGAAGCCCTCCCGCAGGAACTCGGGGTTCCAGGCGAGCTCGACCTCGGCGCCGGCCGGGGCGGTCTCGACCAGCATGGCGGCGAGGCGGGCCGCGGTGCCGACCGGCACGGTCGACTTGCCGACGACCAGGCAGCGCCGGTCGAGGTGCTTGGCCAACTCGGTGAACGCCGAGTCGACGTAGGTGAGGTCGGCGGCGAGCTCGCCCGCCTTCTGAGGCGTGCCGACACAGATGTAGTGGACGTCGGCGAAGGCCGCGGCCTCGGCGATGTCGGTGCTCCAGCGCAGCCGGCCGGTCTCCTGGGCCGTCGCGAGCAGCTCGGGCAGCCCGGGCTCGTAGAACGGCACCTCGCCGCGACGCAGCATCTCGATCTTGTGCTCGTCGACGTCGACGCCGATGACCTCGAACCCGAGCTCCACCATCGACACGGCATGGGTGGCCCCGAGGTAACCGGTCCCGATGACGCTGACGCGGGGGTGTTCGACGACGGCGGGGCTGTTCTGGTCACTCACCCCGGCAGGGTATCGGCCGATGTGCGCCGGGAACATGACCGGCTCAGGTCGGACGACGACGTCACGCACCGCCGTCGTCACCGGACACGTGCCCGTCGAAATTCTCGGCCGCGGAGAGTCACTTCCTGTCATCTGTTCCGTTGGGCAGGGTGTACGGGCGCACTCCGGACGCCCGTCCCCCCTTCGACGGAGGTCGCTGTGGCTGGACACCCCGGGCCTGCTGGTCAGGCTCTGCCCGCCGGACACGACGGTCACGACGCCGCCCGCGCGCTCGGACTCGTCCTGCTGCTGGGCGACCGCCTGCGCACGGTGCTCGCGGCGCGCAGCGGCCTGACGGCCGTCGAGTCCACCGCGCTCTCGCACCTGGCGATGTCCGGGCCGCTCACCCAGCGCCACCTCGGCGACCGGGTCGGGCTCTCCACCGGGGCCGTCACCGGACTGGTCGACCGGCTCGAGCGCCACGGGGTGTGCCGCCGCGAGCCGCACCCCACCGACCGCCGCTCGAGCTACGTGACCCTCACCCCGCAGGGGCGGACGGTGCTGGCCGACGCCACCGGCGAACTGCTGGCCACGGCCGAGACCGTGCCGGGTCCGCGGCGCCACGCTCTCGCGATGGACCTGCAGACGATCGCCGCCGCGATGAACGAGAGGATCACCGGACGCCCGCGCCCGGCCTCGGCGCCCCCGCAGAACGGGACGTCGCCGCGGCCTTCCCACTCCTCGACCCCGCCGCAGCGCCCGCAGCCCTCGCCCGTCTCGCAGCAGGTCCGGGTCTCACAGCAGGTGGCGGCGTCGTAGGTCGCGTACCGCCACCGCCCCCGGCAGGATCGGCAACCAGAACGTCAGCAACCGGTAGAGCAGCACGCCGGTGACCGCCGGCCCCGAGGCCACCCCGAACAGCGTCAGCCCACTGACCAGCGCCGCCTCGATCGCGCCCAGGCCGCCGGGTGTGGGGGCGACGGCCGACACCGCAGCACCGGCCAGGTAGACGAACGCGACGGTGACGACGCCGACCCGGCCGTCGAACGCCAGGATCGAGAACCCCAGGCACGCGATCTCGGCCACGGTGATGAGCGCGGAGCCGCCGAGCAGGAGCGCCGCCTGCCGGGGGGAGCGCAGCGCCGCGGCGAACCCGGCCCGCCCCTCCCGCAGCGAGTTCACCAACCGGTGGACCAGCCCACCCCAGCCGTCGACGTGGCGCCGGCGGTACCAGTACCCGGCCGCGGCGAGGCCCGCGACCGCGAGCACCAGGGCCACGACGACGATCACGGCGAAGTGGTCCGGCAGCTTCAGCTGCGGGTGCGGGAAACGGCCGACCAGCGCGCCGGCCGCGGCGAGCAGCGCCAGGTGCACCACGACGCCGGCGATGGCGTCGAGACCGAGGGCGGCGGTCGTCTCCCCCACCGTGGCCCCGCTCGCCCGCAGGTAGGCGCCGGTGACGCCGAGGCTGCCGAGGTTCGCCGGGGCGATCCGGCCGAGACACGCGGCGGCCAGGCACGCCTCCGAGGTGCGGCCGAGCGGCAGGCGGTGCGTGGTCGCGCCGGCGAGCGACCACGCCGCGCCGGGGAAGGTCAGGGCCGCGCACACGATCGCCGGTGGCAGGTACCACCAGTGGGCGTCGTCGAGGCTGTTGAGCGTGCGCCGCAGTTCGTCGACCTGCGGCAGCAGCACGTGGACGGCCACGCCCAGCACGACCAGCACCAGCACCGGCCGCCACCAGTGCCGGGACCGGGTCGGGCTCGTGGTGCCGCCGCCCGTACCCGGGTGGGCGTCCTCGGCGCTCACCGCGGGCGGCGTCACAGGGGACGGCGGGTCAGCGGCCGGCGGGCAGGCCGAGGAGGCGGGCGGTGCCGTCGACCGTCTCGGCCACCTGGGCCACCGCCACCCGGGCCGCCTCGATGCCGGCACCGAACGGGTCGCCGATGTCGTCGGCGCCGGGTCCGGCCGGCTCGACCTGGCCGCGCATGCCCGCGACCGCCCGGACCGCCTCGGTGCGGTCCTCGGGCCGTTGCGCGCCCTCGACGTGCGCGCCGAGCCGGACGAACTCGCGCATGGTGAACGCGCGTCGCATGGTCGCGGGCACACGACGCAACACCCGGTCGCGGTGCTCGGTGGTCGCGGTCAGCACGAGGTCGGCGTCCTTGATCATCGCGTCGGTGAGCCACACGCCCTCGTGGCCGTCCGAACTCACCCCGCGTTCGGCGAGCGCGGCCGCGGTCGGCGCGTCCACGCCGTACCCCTCCAGCGCGTGGGTGCCCGCACTCACCACGGTGAGCGAGTCCTCCGGGCGGGCGCGGTGGCGCAGCAGCGCCTGCGCGGCCGCCGACCGGCACACGTTGCCGGTGCAGACGTAGAGGACGGTGAAGGTGCCGGACACGGCGGCAGTATGCCAGTCACCGGTCACGGCGGGAGGTCAGGACGCGGCGGCCGTGACACGGCCCTCGACGCCCGTCAGGACGCGTTCGAAGCGGTCGGTGATGGCGTCGATCTCGAACTTCTCGGTCGCGATGGCCCGGGCCCGACGCCCGATGTCCTCCGCCTCCTCGCGGCGCAACCGGGCGAGCCAGGCCACCGCCTCCCGCACCCCCGCGGCGGTCGGCGGGCAGACCAGACCGCCCGAGGCCCGGACGTCCGGGGCGCACGGGTTGTCGGGCGGGGCGAAGACCAGCACCGGGCGGCCGGCCGCGAGGTAGGACAGCACCTTGCTCGGGATCGAGAACAGCGCGGCGTCGGGCTCGAGCTGCGCGACGAGGACGTCGGCGCTGCCGAGCATGTCGGGCAGCACCTCGGCCGGGCTGGAACGGTGCGAGCCGGACGTCCGGACGTCCGGCGCGACCCAGGCGGTCGCGCAGCACCTCGGCCCCGGCGCCCTCGGAGGCGACCACCAGACCGGCGTCGAGTCCGGCCGCGACGAGACCGTCCGCGAGGTCGAGCAGCAGCAGCGGGTTGTGCTTGCGGCCGAGGGTGCCGGCGTAGAGCAACCGCAGTGCGACGTCGGGCAGCGGCCACCAGCCGTTCTCCCGGTCGCGGGGGGTGATCTCGTCGACCGGCGCCCAGTTCGGGATGACGGTGACGTGGTCGGTCCGCAGGCCCCACTGCCGGTAGCGCTCGACGAACGGTTCGCCGATCGCGACGACCGCGCCCGCCCTCCGCACCAGGTCCTTCTCGGTGCGCACGGCGTAGGCGCCCGCCATCCGGGCCGCGGGGGCCGGCAGCTTGCGGGCGGCCTCGGCGGCGACCCCGGCGCTGTAGACGTCCTGGTGCCAGAAGACCCACGGCAAGCCGGCCGCGGCCAGCACGTCGACCGCGACGGCCTGGGCGAACAGCGGGACGTTGCACACCACGGTGACGTCAGGGCGTTCCTCCACCAGCGCGACGCCGAGCGCAGCGCCGTAGGCCCGTTCGAAACGCAGCCGACCGCGCGGGGAGTAGCGCTCGAGCGGGACCTTGGCCTCGACCGACCGGAAGGACAGGCCGTCGGCGTCGCCCGGTTGCCGCGCGAGGACGCCGTGACCGCTGAGGTACTGGCCGCACCAGCCGTGCGTGACCTGGTGACCGCGGCCGGCGAGGCGGCGGGAGAGCTGGGCCTGGAACGGGTGGCCGCTGAAGTCGTGCACGTGGATCCGCACGGGGACCTCCGGGGGAAGGGGTCGGTCGGGGTCAGGCCGGCTTGACGACCAGGCGCGCACTGTTGTCGATGCGCACGAGCAGCGCGGCCTTGTCGGCGAAGTAGTCGTCGACCGCCTTGCGCGCGCCCTGCCAGTAGCCGTAGTCGTCGAGGATGAGGATGCCGCCGGGCACGAGGCGCGGGTAGAGGATCTCCATCTCGGCCTTGGTCGACTCGTGGAAGTCGGTGTCCAGCCGCAGCAGGGCGATCTCCTCCGGCAACTCGTGGCTGACCAGGGTCTCCTCGACCGGGCCGACCACGTAGGTCTGCCGGTCGGTGGGGTAGCCGGTCGAGCCGACGTTGGCCTGCACGGTCTCGAGCGCGACGCCGGTGACACCGGTGGCGTCCTTCTCGGGCTTGGCCAGTTCCGAGTCGAACCACGCCGCGCCGGTGGTGCCGGTGATCGTGACGTCGTCCGCGGTGGGCGGGGTCATGCCGGTGTAGGTGTCGTAGAGCCACAACCGCCGGTCGGTGTCGCCGCTGCGGATGAGTTCGTGGGCGACGACCATCATGCTGCCGCCGCGCCACACCCCGCACTCGACGATGTCGCCGGGGATGCCGGCCTTCGCGACGTACCGCACGGCGTCGCGCAGCGCGACGATGCGTTCCGGGGTCGTCTGGGTGTAGCCGGAGACCTCGCGGATCGCCTGCACGGCGTCGGCGTCGAAGTCGTGTGTGAGCGGCACCAGCGGGCGTTTCACGCGATAGCCGCGGTGTTGGACGGCGCTGGTCACGGTCTGCCGGGCGCGGAACGCCGTCCGGAAGTTGGTCATGGCGGTTCTCCTCGAGGGACGTCAGGTGGTGGCGTGGTCGGCCGCGCGGACGAACACGCCGTCGCACTGCAGGAGGCGGCCGCTGGTGCGGTCGCTGAAGCCGGGCTCGAGCAGCCACAGGGTCATCCCGGCGGCGGTGAGGCGCTCGACGATCTGGGGCATGAGGGTCTGGCCCTCGTAGAGCTCGACCAGGGACATCTCGACCTGGACGACGGCCGCGGTGGCGAGCGTGGCCGAACTGCCGTCCAGCACAGCGGATTCGTAACCCTGGACGTCGATCTTGAACGCGCAGCGCGCCGGGTCCAGGCCACGGTCGGTCACCAGCGTGTCGAGTGTGAAGGCCTCGACCTCCTCGCTGGTGCGGTACGCCGACTGCGGGTCGGCGTCGAGGTGCGCTGCGGTCATCGGCAGCACCGAGGAGGAGTAGGAGTTCGCGGCGACGTTGACGCTCACCGAGCCGTCGGTGTCGGACACCGCCGCCCGTACGACCGCCCACCGTGGGTCGGAGGCAGCGTGTCGGGCCAGCTGGGTGTGTGCATCCTGCAACGGTTCGATCGAGAGGATGTCGCCGGCGTAGCCGTTCACGCGCAGCGCACGAGCGAACTGGCCCTCGTTGGCGCCGATGTCGACCACGGTGGTGACACCGGCCCGTTCGAGGACCTGCCCGAGTCGGTAGGAGTACGGGTTGCGGGAGACGTCGAGCCCGACGCGGTTGAGCGAGCGCCGCGCCAGGCTGCGCAGACGGGGTGGGACGAGGTGGACGGGATCGGCGGTGGCGGTCATGCGATGCGCTCCGTGACGGGGTCGGGGGATGTGGTCGAGGGGAGGGAGTGCGCGACGGCGTCACGCAGCCGGTCGTGCACGGCACCCGGCGAGAGCTGGTCGCGGACCAGGTCGATCGCGTTCTGTCCGGCCCGGGTGGCGAACTCGTTGTCGCGCAGCAACCGTTGCATGCTGCGCACGATGTCGTCGTGGTCGAGCGTGGTGACGCACCCGGCGCCCGCCGCCGCGACGAGCGGTGCCAGCGCGACCTGGTCGGTCACCAGCACCGGACGTCCGCAGGCCATGGCCTCGGCCACGGCGACGCCGAAGTTCTCGTTGTCACTGACCAGCGCGAACACGCCGGGCAGGCTCCACAACGCCGTCTTGGCCTCCGGCCCGATCCAGCCCGGACGCACGATCTGCTCGCGGCGCGCGGCGTTCGACGCCGCGGTGTCGACCCGGCTCTCCCAGTACGGCTCGCCGGTTCCCGCCAGCACGAGCACGTCGTGGGGGCCGGCGGCGGCGTCGAACGCGTCGACCAGCCGGTCGAGGCCCTTCTTGAGATCGAACCGCCCGACGAACGAGACGATCTTGCCGCCCTGATCGAGGGATTCCCGCAACCGGCGGCCCAGCGGCCCGAGGGTGAGCAACGCGGTCTCGACCGGCACCGTCGTGGTCAGCGTCGTCGGGCACGGCACGACCTCGGTGGCCGGGCTCGCGCCGAAGGTCACGAGCGCATCGGCCTCCCGGGCGGTGACGCACCAGACCGCGGCGCCGTCGAGCACGCGACGCCAGAGCGGCGCCAGCAGGTGCTTGACCCGGGTGTGGTGGTGTTCGACGTCCCACGGGTCGAGGCTGCCGTGCGGTGCGGCTGCCCAGGGCACGCCGTGGCGGCGGGCGAGCACGGCGGCGGCGAGGCCCGGCAGGTGGAAGAAGCTGTGCGAGACGACCAGATCGGCGTCGCGGACGGCGTCGCGCAGCCGTCGCAGTTGTGCGGCGTTGCCGTACACGCGGCCGAGCACCGAGCCGGGGGCCGCGAGGTCGACCGACGCCAGTTCGGCCAGCCGGCTCGCGACGGCACCCGGTCGGGTCACGGTCGCGATCACCCGGGCGGACTCACCGCCAGTGCCGCCCCCGACCCCGAGCCAGGCGGCGAGCACCGGACCCGGCCCGCCGAACGCGTCGTCGACCGTGGGCAGCACGTGTACGACCCGGGTTCCGCGCTCGCGGACCAGGGTCCGGGCCGCCGGTCCGAGCGGGACGGCCGGGTTGCCGCCGTACCGGGTGGCCGGTTCGTACCAGCCGGGGGTCAGCACACTGCCGAGCTCGGTGCGCACCCCGGCGGGGACCTCGGTCCCGGCGGCCACCCGGTTGGCCGCGTGCAGGAACACGCGGTCGCCGATCACGACCGGTTCGGCCGTCGGACGCGTGCCGTCCGGCGTGACGTCGTGGGTCATGACGAGGGTGTCCCACCCGGCCACGGCCGCGCCCACGCCGAGGGTGATGCCGCCGCTGCAGTCGAGGCGGTGACGGGTCGTCACCGTCGCGCCCGCGCCGAGCGCGAGTCGCCCGGCGCTCGGGCCCGCGCCGTGCAGCGACGGTGCGGCCGAGACCCAGTTGCGCGGGCCGAGGCTGGCCCCGCCGTCGAGACGCAGCTCGCGCACGTGCCGCACCACCGAGAACGCCCCGACGTGGGCGCGGTCGGCCACCGCGAGGTGGTCGACGTCCACCAGCAGCAACGGATCGATCCGGGCGCGCGGGTGGACGTCGTGTCCGAGCCGACGCAGCGCCCCGTTCTTCAGCGGGCCGGCCGGCAGCAGGCCGGCCGCGGTGGTGGCGAGGCCGCGCAGTGCGCCACCGTGACGGGCGGGCGCGCTCACAGCGTCGCCCGTGCGTCGGCGCGTTGGAACAGCTCGCCACCCTCGACGGCCTTGATGTTCTTCGCCGGCACCCCGGCGTAGAGCCGGCCGGGGTCGGTGAGGCCCGGGAGCACCACCGCCCCGATGCCGGTGAGGCTGCGGGCGGGCAGCACGGCTCCGGCGACGACCCGGTTGGCCCCGTTGAGCAGCGCGTACTCCTCGATGCGGATCGGCGCGCACTCGAGCTTGCCGCTGGCGTGGCTGACGTGGTGGGTCAGCAGGATCGAGCCCATGCCGCCCGCGATCGAGAACCGTTCGAAGCGGACCCCGCCGGAGCAGTCGACGTGGTGGCGGTTGACGATCGCGGCGCACTCGTCGAGCTGGAGGGTGGCGGCTTCGGCGGTGGTGCCGATGAACGTCGGCGCCGCGGAGAACCAGTTGAGTTGGCCGATCGTTGCACCCTGCGCCAACGTGACGCGCGTGAGGCCGCGGAAGACGTTGCCGACACCGACGATCGCGCCCGGTCCGGCCTCGAAGCGCGCGACGCCGGTGACGAGGGACGGCCCGATGCCGGCCGTCGGATCGACCGGGTGGCCGAGCCGGCGCAGCACCAGGTTCTTGAACCGCGAGGCGGGGAGGGCGAACACGAGGAGCGTCAGGATCTTCGTCACCGGAACCTCTTGCATGTGAGATTTCTGTTTGTCTTTCGGTGAAAGACACAGTAAATCAGCGGGCGGGAGCGGGCACCTCGAAGACGTCCGACGTCGGCCGGACCACCGCCATGGCCAGCGACGCCGCCGACCACGAGAGCGCGAGCGCGGCGAGGAACACCCACGAGGAACGGGTGATCAAGGCAGCGGCCGTGCCCGCGGCGAGCACGACGAGCATCACGGCCCGGCCGACGCTGACCTCGCGGTCGCGGTGCCGGGCCCGCAGGTAGTAGGTCTGCACCATCCCCGCACCGACGGCCGCGTAGCTGAAGCCGAGGACCACGACGAAGGATGTCTGCAGGTGGACACCGCCGACCAGGAACCGCAGCGGGTCGACCGCCGTGGCGATCAACGTGACCACGGTGAACGCCGCGGCCGCCACGACCGCACCGGCCGCCGCGACCCAGGCCAGCCGGCGGGCGTCCGCCTCGTCGGCCGCGCGCATCGGCGGGATCAGGACCGCCCGCAGGGCGAGGACCAGGACCACGACGATGCCGAACGGGACCTGTGCGGCCCGCAGGGTCCCGCTGAAGGCGAAACCCAGCTGGGTGGTGACGAGCAGCTGGGCGATCTGCCCCGAACCGTTCACCGCGGCGATCTCCAGGCCGTACCGCACACTCACGGCCTCGAACACCGGAGCCCGGGGGGTCCCGGCGGGGCGACGTTCCCGCACCGCCAGGACCCCGGCGACCAGCAGCGATGCGGCGGCCCACGCCGCCGTGGCACCGGCGACTCCCCACGGGGCACCCGCACGCCACCACACCACGACGCCACCCGCTTGCAGGGCGCCCAGCGTGACGTCGACGAGCAACGCGTTCGACGCGTTGCCGTGTGCAACAGTCCGCACTCGCCAGTAGTCGACCCGGGTGAGGGCGGGCGCGAGCGCCAGAGCCACCAACCACGGATCGGGCGTCCAGGCGAGCCAGCCCACCACGGCGATCGCCGCTCCCGAGATGGTCGCGAGGTCGAGCACCCGGGCACCCGCCGCGTACCGGGCGTCCCGTGACTCCGGTGCAGCCTGCAACAGGCGATCGCCGGTGCCGGCGGCCGACATGCTCTGCGTGAGCTGGACCGCGACCGCGACGGCCGCGAAGATGCCGAAGTCCCGGAGCGGCGCAGCCGCGGCGACCACGAGCACGACCACGACGTTCGTGATGCTGTTGACGGCCTGGTCCCCGACGACGACGAGCAACCGGGCGCGTCCGACCGGCCCGGCCGCCGGAGCCCGGTGCCGCGCGACCACGGCGGTCACCGCGCCCCCACGAGCACGAGGCCCGTGGCCTCCTGCTCCCGGGCGTCGTCACGGTCCTTCTGCACGAGTGCGACGAGGATCCCGACGGGGACGTAGAGGAACCGGTCGGTCAGCAGGTTCTCCACCATGCCGAACAGCAACCACGCCGAGATCGACGCCGCCGCGGCGAAGGCCAGTGGGTACCGCTGCCCGAGGCGCAGGGCACACCGCAGCGCGCCCACGGCGAAGGCGACGAAGCAGCCGAACAGGATGATGCCGCCCGCCGCGAGCAACTGGCGGTAGATGTTGTGGGCGTCGAGACCGACCTGCATCCCGATCCCGAAGAACGGGGAGTGCCGGAAGTCGGCCGTCCCCTGGGCGCCGAGGGTGGCGCGGACCTGGTCGCTCGCGTCGACGCCGGCGCCGTTGCTGAGGCGCACCGAGGTGAGCAGTTGCGACACGGCGTCCGGGTACAGGCCGAACACCACGAACATCAGGCCGAACAACCCGCCGACCACGAGCGGCAGGCGACTGCGCAGGTCGCGCACGAGCACGAGCGTCAGCGCGCTCGCGAGCACCACGCACACCGCGCCGCCGCGGGAGCCGGACTCGTAGGTCGCGGCCAGCAGGGCCACCAGCGCGACCGAGGCGAACACGTTCAGCCGGCGCCGGCCGCGGGTGAAGGCCCAGAACACGAACGGCACCGCGAGGCAGGCGCTCGCCGCGAGGTGGTTGGGGTGGACGGTCAGGCCGGCCTGGCGACCCCCGGAGTCGGGCACGATGAACCCGGCGCTGATCGCGGTGACGCCGAGGCTGTCGGTGACGGCGACGATCCCGGACACCGCCGTCCCGGCCACGTAGGCCAGGGCGAGACGTTTCAGCACCCGGCGGCCCTGCAGCTGCGCCAGGACGCAGAGCACCGGCAGACCGATGAGCGAGACCAGCCACCGTCCGCCGATGCCGACGTTGGTGAAGCCCAGGTCGGTGGTGCCGCCGACCGCGTCGAGGGTCAGGCGACTCGCGAGGTACTCCGGGTCGATCGGGATGAGTTCGTGCGCAGCGGTGAGGGCCGCGACCGCGCCCACCAGCACGAGCAGCCACGCCGGGAGGACCACGCGGGGGATCTCGCCGAAGGTGCGCCCGCTGAACAGGAGGAACACGACCGCGCCGGCGAGCGCGACGTCACCGGGCCGCAGACCACCGAACGCGACGGCGTTCCACGGTGCGGTGCCGGCGGCGACGACCGCGAGCACGGTGCCGATCCGCGCCGGGCCGGAGCGGGTGGCGACGGCCACGGCCAACGCGGTGATGACCGCGATCGATGCCCAGCGCAACGGTCCGTCGAAGCCGAGCGCGACGGCGGTGGCCGCCAGCATGATCAACAGGTAGACCGTCGTGAGCACGGCGTCGCTGATCGCATTCGTGCGACGGGCCTCGAAGCGGCGCCGGCGATTTCGTACCGGACGAGAATCTTCCACCGGAGAATTCACCACTGCGCCATTCCTCTCCGGTCGGGGTCGATTCGGCGTGACCGTACCGAGGAATTCCTCGCCCTGCGCGTCGAGCGATTCCCGGTTAATGTCCGCACGCACCCACTTGTCGAGAGCGCCGAGAACACCCGGCGCACCCCCCGTCCCTCGGAGGCCGCGATGGCGGTACGTGACTACCTGCGAGTGCTCGCCCGGCGTTGGAAGATCGTCGTCGCGTGCCTGGTCCTCGGCGTCGCCGTGGCACTCGCCGTGTCCGCCCTGAGCCCGCGCCGGTACACGGCCACGGCCGACGTGCTGGTCTCGGCCGAGGCGACCTCGAACCAGACCGACAACAGCCAGGGCAGCTACTTCGCGCAGTCCCGGGTGAAGTCCTACGTCGCGGTGGTGACCTCGCCCGACGTGCTCGACAAGGTGCGCACCGACCTGTCGCTGCCGCTGTCGAACGAGCAGCTCAAGGACCGGATCACCGCGACGGCGCAGAGCGACACCACGCTGATCTCGATCAGCGCGACCGACACCTCCCCCGCGCTCGCGGCGAGCATCGCCAACAGCGCGGCGCGGGCCTTCAACTCCGTCGTCGAGCAGTTCGAGACCCCGGCGGACTCGTCGACCTCGGCCATCAAGCTGCTCATCACCAACCCCGCGCTCGCCCCCTCCTCACCGCAGAGCCCGAACGTCCCGGTGAACGCCGCCGTCGGGCTGTTCCTCGGCATCCTGGTCGGGCTGTCGGCCGCCGCGCTGCGCGAACTGCTCGACGTGACCATCAAGGCGCCCGAGGACCTCGCGACCACGGCCGGCGCGCCCCTGCTGGCAGCGATCGTGTCGGACCCCCAGACCCACCGGCAGCCGGTGGCGGCCAAGGTCAACGCCCGTGGGCCGCGGGCCGAGGGTTTCCGGCAGCTGCGCACCAACCTGCAGTTCGTCGACGTCGACCACCCGCCGCGCGTCATCTCCGTCAACAGCGCGGTGCCGGGCGAGGGCAAGACCTCGACGGCCGTCAACATCGCCTCCGCCCTCGCCGAGAGCGGCGCCCGGGTCTGCCTCATCGACGCCGACCTCCGGCGGCCGTCGGTCGCGGACCTCATGGGTCTGGTCGGCACGGTGGGCCTGACCAACGTGCTCATCGGTCAGGTCCCGCTGTCGGAGGCACTGCAGGAGGTCGGGGCGCTGCGGGTCCTGACCTCCGGGGCGCTGCCGCCGAACCCGTCCGAACTGCTCGCGGCCAACCACACCCGCGACGTCATCCGGTCGATCGCCGCGGACCACGACTTCGTCATCGTCGACACGGCCCCGCTGCTGCCGGTGGCCGACGGCGCCGAGATCGCCGCGGCGGCGGACGGCTCCATCCTGGTCGCGCGGTGGGGCAGCACCTCGTTCGCCCAGGTCCGACGTAGCTCCGAGGCGCTGGAGCGGGTCGACGCCCGCCTGCTGGGCGTGGTCCTCAACCGGGTCCCGGGCCGCTTCGCCGGCGCCTACGGCTACACCTACTACGGCAAGCGGCCCAAGTCGGCCACCCACCGTCGCGGCGGCGATCCCGGGGTGGCGCTCACCGACGAACGGGCCACCGAACGCGGCGCCGGAGCCGCGGCGCCCGTGGACGAGACGATCGTCCCGGTGCCGGTCAGCCCCGCGGCCGAGCAGGAGGACCGCCGCAGCTTCGCCTCCTGACCGGTTCCGCCCCGCACATCCACCGGAAACGCCCCGCGCCACTCGGCTCGGGGCGTTTTCGCGTCTTTTCCACCGGTCTCTTCCGCTCGGCGGCGCGTCTTCTCCGCGTCAAGAGATCGGCGGTGGAGACGTTCCCCGTGAGGAATTCGGGAATGGCAGAAACAATGGCTGCCGATCTTCCCGAGGAAAGATCACTGAATGGTCACGGTGATCCAATTCGCGTCACCACGGAAGTGAGGTGGGCGTTAATTTGATCGACAAGGGGCTGCACCCCTCGCACTGCACGTCCCCCGCTCAACTCGCCTGTAGGAGGCGTCCATGCCCGAACACATCGATGCCGTCGTCACTGGAGCCGGAGGCTTCATCGGCGGTCACCTGGTCCGGTCCCTGCTCGAGCAGGGCATGACGGTCCGCGCGGTCGACCGTAAGCCCCTGACCGGCTGGTACCAGGTACACCGCGCCGCAGAGAACGAAGTTCGTGACCTCGTCCTCCTCGAGGAGTGCCAGGCATCGGTGCAGGGCGCAACGGTCGTCTACAACCTCGCCGCCGACATGGGTGGTATGGGATTCATCGAGACCCACAAGGCCGAGTGCATGCTCTCGGTGCTGATCTCGACCCACATGCTGGTCGCCGCCCGCGACGCCGGTGTCGAGCGGTTCTTCTACTCGTCCTCGGCGTGCGTGTACGCCGCCGAGCACCAGACCTCGCCCGACGTCGTCGCGCTCCGTGAGGCCGACGCCTACCCCGCGATGCCGGAGGACGGCTACGGCTGGGAGAAGCTGTTCTCCGAGCGCATGTGCCGGCACTTCCTCGAGGACTACGGCCTGCAGACCCGGGTGGCCCGCTTCCACAACGTGTACGGCCCGGAAGGCACGTGGACCGGTGGGCGCGAGAAGGCCCCCGCCGCCATCTGCCGCAAGATCGCCGAGTGCGTGCTGTCCGGCGACCGCACCATCGACGTGTGGGGCGACGGCAACCAGACCCGCAGCTTCATGTACATCGACGACTGCGTGGACGGCATCCAGCTCATCGAGCGCGGCACCGACCCGCGGCCGGTGAACCTCGGCAGCAGCGAACTCGTCACGATCAACCAGCTCATCGACATCGTCTCCGACATCGCCGGCATCCGGGTCGACCGTCGCCACGACCTCACCGCGCCGCAGGGCGTCCGGGGACGCAACAGCGACAACACCGAGATCGTCGCCCGGTACGGGTGGGAACCGACGATCTCCCTGCGCACCGGCCTCGAGCGCACCTACGCGTGGGTGTTCGACCAGGTCCGCGCCGAGGCCAACGGGGCGTCGACCACGCACCTGTTCGGCCGGCACCACGCACGCACCGAGAACGCCACCGGGTTGCGCAGCGTCCCCGACGCCGCTGCGTCCTGACCCCCGCTCACCACGGCACCCCGACGGTCCGACGTGTCCCTCCCGAGCTCCCGCCCCCGCCCGCGGCCGCGCCACCAGCACCCGGCCGCACGACGTCGGGGCCGGCCTTCCGTGATCCGGTCGGCCGGTCCCGCCGCCCGCGCGGGCTCGACCCGCCCGGCCACGAGATCGTCATCGTCGAAGAGGTTCCCACTCGTGGATTCTCACGACCGACTCACTCGAGAACACCCGACGTTCGTTGCCGAAACGAGCCCGGCTCGGGTGGATCGCTGCCGGGCGCAACGACACGATGACCGGGCGCCGTCTCCCCCGGACGGCACCGCGAGAAGGGCCGGCATCCGTGACCTCTCAGACTGACGCGTTGGTCGTGGGCGCCGGCGGCTTCCTCGGCGGCCACCTGGTCCGTTCCTTGCTCCTGCAGGGTTTGCGCGTGCGCGCGGTCGACGCGCGTCCGGTCGAGGGCTGGCTGCAGGTGCACGACGGGGCCGACAACCGCCGCGCGGACCTCGCCCAGGTCGAGAACGCGGTCGCCGTGACCAGTGGTGTCACGACGGTGTACGACCTGGCGGCCGCGGCGTCCGACGCCCCCCGGGTCGACCGGATGACCGGCGTGCTCGCCGACACCCACCTGCTGCAGGCCGCCCGCGACACCGGCGTCGACCGCTACGTGGTCGGGTCGTCGGCCGTCGACGTCCCCCCGGCCCTGGCCGCCGCCTCCCCCGACGACCGGTGCTGGCGGCACCTGTTCACCGAGCGGATGGCGCGTCACTTCCACGAGGACTTCGGCCTGCAGACCCGCATCGTGCGCCTCGGGCCCCTGTACGGCCCGCGTGGCGGCGACGCCGGCCCGGTAGCCGGCCGTGCTGTCGTGACGACCGTGGTGGAACGCACCGCGATCGCCGTCGCCGAGCGCAGCCGCACGGTCGAGATCCCCTACCGCGCCGAGGATCCTGCCTCACAGGTGTACGTCGACGACGCCGTCCTCGGCCTGCAGCTGGTCGCCCACGGGGCGGACTCCTGCGGCCCGCACGTCGTCGTCGATCCCGACCCGCTTCCGGTCGCCGCCGTCGTCCAGGCCGTGCTGGCCGCGGCCGGCGCGCACGCCGAACCCGTCTACACCGCCGAGTACGACGTCCCCCGCGTCATCGGCGACACGAGCGCGCTCGTGGAAACCCTCGACTGGGAGCCGGACATCCCGCTCGCCGCCACCCTGCACCCGTTGTGGGCGGCGGCGTCGCGTGACGTCCGGCGTGGCCCCGACCGGCTCCCCAGCGTGTCCGACCGGTGGACGCACCGCCGCTCCGCCGTTCCCTCGTCGGCCCATCCGGTCCGAACGACGTCCCGGGTGGTCGGTCGCCACCGCTACGAGAATGCAGGCTGAACCATGATCCGTCGTCTCCTCGCCGTGATGTGCGCTCTCACGTCCCTCGCCGTCGGCGTGGTGCTGTTCTCCCCGGCCGCCTCGGCCGACCCCTACCCGCCCACGAACCCGCCGTCGCTGGCCGCGAGCGCCTACGACCCGTGCGCCGGGGCGTCGAACGCCCTGAGCGGCAACGGGTTCCGCGCCGGCGAGGCGGTCCGGGTCGTCCTGATCGGCCGCGGTGAGCTCGGCCGCCCGGTCGCCGACGCCAACGGCAGCTGGCGCCTCACCGTGCTCATCCCCGCCAACGCCCGCGGCGCGGAGGTCATCACCGCCACCGGTCTGACCTCCGGCCTCTCGGCGTCGGTCGGGCTCGACGTGCCGTGTGTGCTCGGCCAGTCGAGCACCTCGGTCGACGACGGCGGCGGTCTCGCCTACACCGGTGTCGCCGTCGGCGGGGTGCTGCTCGCCGCGGCCGTGCTGCTCGGCGTGGGCGGCATGTTGCTCGTCGCCGGCCGTCGTCGCCGCGCCGGCGCCACCCTGTCCTAGTCGAGTCGACCGGTCCCGAGCAGCACTGTCATGGCGGTGAGCGCCCGACACGTCAGCGAGCTGCCCGCTCGCCGGTCGGCCCTGCGCCTCTGGTTCCGCGCCCGACGCCGGCAGCGTCTGGTGCACAGCCGTCACCGTCGGCTGCTGCGCCGGTACGGCCCGACCTGGTGGACGCTCGTCGCGAGCGCGACGCTGTTCATCGGTGTCGTCGGCTACCTCACCGTGACCGCCGTGATGGTGCGCAGCCAGATCACGCAGTTGCAGTCCTCGCTGAGCACGATGCAACAGTTCGTGCGGGAGGGGAAGTTCGCGGATGCGCAGCGGGCCGCGGCGGACGCCGCCCCGGCCGCCGCCCGCGCGCACTCCCTGACCGACGGCCCGGTGTGGGGACTCGCCGCGGGCGTCCCCTGGGTCGGGGCGCCGCTGTCGTCGGTGCGCGAGACCACGGCGGCGGTCGACCAGCTCACCGGGTCGGTGCTGCCGTCGTTGACGCAGGTCGCGGGCAAGCTGGACCCGGCCGTGCTGCGGCCCGACGGTCGCACCGTCGACGTCGCGACCCTCCGCCGCATCGCACCGACGTTGCACAGTGCATCACTGCAGACCAACGGCATCGAACAGCAGGTCCTGAGCGCTCCCGGCCACACCTGGTTGCCCCTCGTCGACAACGCGCACGCGACCGTCTCCGCGGCGGTCTCGAAGTTCGCGGGGTTGCTCCGCGGTGCCGACCAGGCCGCCTCGATCGCCCCCGGTCTGCTCGGTGCCGACGGACCCCGCAAGTACTTCGTCGGATTCCAGAACGAGGCCGAGGTGCGCGGCTCCGGCGGGTTGCCGGGCGCGTTCGCGATCCTGGCGGCCGACCACGGCCACGTCACCTTCGAGCGGTTCGAGAGTGACGTGGCACTGCTCTCCTACCGCCCGGACGGCATGGTCAAGACCGGCCTGGACTTCGGCCCGGACTACGACGCGCAGTGGAAGGGCTCGGACCCGACGTCGCTGTACGTGAACAGCAACCTCTCGGCGCACTTCCCCTACGCCGCCCGCATCTGGGTCGCGATGTGGGAGAAGGTGAGCGGCGAGCACCTCGACGGTGCGATGGCGATCGACCCGACCGCGTTGTCGTACCTGCTGGCCGTGACCGGTCCGGCGCAGGTGGCCGACGGCACGGTGGTGACGGCCGAGAACGTCGTCGACCTCACCCAGCGGGTGGCGTACGCGAAGTACCCCGACACCGTCGCCGGCGGTCTGGCCCGCAAGGAGTGGCTCAAGAGCGTCACCGCGGCCTCGGAACGGCAGTTGCTCTCGGGTCGCGGCGACGCCGCCGCGCTGGTGGCGGCGCTCGCCCGCGGCGTCGGCGAACGCCGCGTGCTGGCGTGGAGCTCCGACGCGGACGTGCAGCAGGCCCTGGCCCGCACGCCCGCCGCCGGCATCGTGCCGGACGACGCCGCGCCGTTCACCGGGATCGTGATCAACAACGCCGCGGCCGGCAAGCTCGACTACTACGTCGACCGCCGCTTCGACTACCTGCGCACCGGGTGCGGCTCGACCCGCGACGTCATGGCCACGCTGACGCTCACGAACAACGCACCCGCGTCCGGCCTCCCGCCGATCGTCACGCGCCGCCTCGACAGTGACGCCGCGAAGGCGCAGAAGGGTGACACCCGGATGTTGGTCGACTACGTCGCGACCGACGGCGCGGTGCTGAAGTCGCTGACGGTCGACGGTCGTCCCGTCGCCGCGGCGCGCTACACCGAGCGCGGACACCCGGTCTACCGCATCGACCTCGAACTCCCCCGCGGCACGACGGTCGAGATCGTCGTCCACGTCACCGAGCCCGCGGGCGGCGGCGGCCGGCCGACCCTCCTGCTCCCCCCGGGCATCCGCCCGGTCCCGGTCACCGTCAACGACCAGTCCTGCTCCTGACGCCGCGCCCGAACACCGGACCCGAGCTCAGCGGACGTAGGGGAACGCGAGGGTCTGACGGATCGAGGCGCCGGTCAGCATCATGACCAACCGGTCGACACCGAGGCCGAGGCCGCCGGTCGGGGGCATGGCGTACTCGAGCGCGGTGAGGAAGGCCTCGTCGACCTCCATGGCCTCGGGGTCGCCCGCCGCGGCCTTGGCCGACTGGGTGACGAGCCGCTCGCGCTGGTCGACCGGGTCGATGAGCTCGGAGTAGGCCGTGCCGAGTTCGGCGCCGAAGGCCACGAGGTCCCACCGCTCCGACAACCGCGGATCGCACCGGTGGCGACGGGTCAGCGGCGATCCCTCGATCGGGAAGTCCTTGTAGAACGTGGGGAAGGTCGTCTGCTTCTCGACGAGGGCGTCGTAGAGCTCGTTGACGAGCTCGCCGGCGTTGGCCTCGGACGGCGCGGCGACGCCGTGGCGGGCGCACACCGCGCGCAGTTCGTCCTCACCGGTGTCCGCGGTGAGCGTCGTCCCGGTGGCGCGTGACACCGCCTCGTGCACGGTGACGACCGGCCACTCCCCCGAGAGGTCGACGAACTCGCCGTCCCGTAGGGCGACCGGGCGTCCCCACACCGCGGTGGCCATCTCGAGCACGACCTCGCGGGTCAGCCGGCGCATGGTGTCGTAGTCACCGAAGGCCTCGTACGCCTCGAGCGAGGTGAACTCCGGGTTGTGGGTGGCGTCGGCGCCCTCGTTGCGGAAGTTGCGGTTGCACTCGAAGACCTTCTCGACGCCGCCGACGCACAACCGCTTGAGGAACAGCTCCGGCGCGATCCGCAGGTAGAGATCGGTGTCGTACGCGTTGATGTGCGTGGTGAACGGCCGCGCGTTGGCCCCGCCGTGCACGGCCTGCAGCATGGGTGTCTCGACCTCGAGATACCCCCGGTTCACGAACGCGGTGCGCAGGGCCAGCACGCCGACCGACCGCCGCTGCAGCATGGCCCGGGCGTCGTCGTTCACGATGAGGTCGAGGTAGCGCTGCCGCACGCGGGCGTCGGAGTCGGTGAACCCCGCGCGCAGACCGGGCAACGGGCGCAGGCACTTGCTGGCCATGCACCAGGAGTGCGCGAGCACCGACAGCTCACCGGTCCGCGACCGGACGACCTCACCGGTCACCGAGATCTGGTCCCCGAGGTCCACGGCGTGGCGGAACAGCCACGAACCGTCGTCCCCGACATCGGCCTTGGACACCATGACCTGCAGGCGTTGCTCGCCTTCGGTGAGTACCGCGAAGACCAGTCCGCCGAGGTCGCGCACCACCCGGACGCGCCCGGCGACCGACACGACGGCGCCGCTGGACCCTCCCGGTTGCAGCGCGCCGTGGGCGGCCACGACGTCGGCCAGCGACGCGGTGCGTGGCACCCCGACGGGGTAGGCCTGCTCCCCCGCCTTCTCGAGCAGGGCGATCTTGTCCAGACGGGCCTGCTGCTGCTGGGTGGGGCGCCGGACCGGTCGGACGGCCGTGTCGCGCAGGGCTTTCTCCTGAGCGAGCGCCGCGACGGCGAACGGCACCTCGTCCTGGCCGTCGTACCGGACCGCGCCGTCGACCGCGCGGGTGGGTGGGATCCCCGCCGCGGGCAGGAACCCCTCGGCCTTCCCGGCTGCGACCGACACCCGGGTCAAGGTGAGCGAGGAGTCGTAGCAGAGGAAACGCGGTTCCCAGCGCGGCAGGTACCGGGCGTTGGACCGGTACAGCGACTCCAGTTGCCAGAACCGCGACGCGAACGTCAGCACCGCGTTGGTGGCGCGCACCATCGGCCCCGCACCGACCCGTTCGGCCGCGGAGAAGACCCCACGGAACATGGCGAAGTTGAGAGAGATGCGGCGCACGCCGAGGTCGCCGGCCCGCAGCGCCAGCTCCGAGACCATCGCCTCGACGAGGCCGTTCTCGCAGTCGCGGTCGCGCCGCATGAGGTCGAGCGACAGACCCCGGCGACCCCACGGCACGAACGACAACAGTCCACGCAGGCGACCCTCGGCGTCGTGGGCGAGGACGGCGACACAGCTGCCGTCGACCGGGTCGCCGATGCGTCCGAGGGCCATGGAGAAGCCGCGTTCGGTGTCGTCGCCCCGCCAGTCCTCGGCGCGCCGGTCGATCTCGGCGAGTTGCTCCGCGGTGAGTTCGGCGTGCCGGCTGATCGTGATCGTGTAACCGGCGCGGGCGACCCGCTGCACAGCCCGACGCACCGGCTGCATCGTGGGGCCCTCGAGGGTGAAACCGTCGACGTCGATGATGGCTTCGTCGCCCAGCGGGATGGCCTTGAGCCCGGCGGCCACGTAGGCCTCGGCGCCGCGGGTGCTGGCCGAGAGCACGGCCGGGAACCAGCCGTACCGACGGGCCTCGGCGAGCCAGGTCTCGATGGCCGGCGCCCACGCGCCGGGCGCCCCGATCGGGTCGGCGCTCGCGAGGCTGACGGAGTTCAGGACGCGGTACGTGACGGCGGCGTCGTGGCCGGGCGCGAACACCACCGACTTGTCGTGGCGGGTGGCGAAGTAGCCGAGCGAGTCGTCCTCGCCGTGGCGCAGCAGCAGGGCGCGCAGGTCGAGTTCGTCCTGCGCGGTGAGCCAGTGCTTGGAGCGGGTGGAGCGCAGGAAGACGTACGCGGCAGCCACGAGCGCGGCGGCGGAGACGACGCCCGCGACGATCGCCACCCAGTGGTGACCGACCTGCCCACGCCAGTTGGCCTCCCCCGAACTGGGTTCGAGCCCGACCGCGACCCGGATGCCCCACACGACGCGGCGCCACCCGCCGTCGAGTCGGTTCGGGAAGACCTCGGTGAGCGCGACGGCCAGCACCATCGACGCCGCGATGCCCGAGACGAGCACGAGCAGGGCGCGCCAGCGGGCTCCGGACTCCAGCCGGGCCCGGAAGGCGCGGCGCGCGAGCAGCAGGCCGACCAGCGCCAGCACCGGCACGACGGCCGAGACGGCGAGGTCGACGTACTGGCCGGGCGTGACCCGCTGCTCCGACAGCCCCAGCGCCGAGCCGACGATCAACAGCAGCGACGACCCGGCCGCGAGGGCCTCGAACACCAGCAGGACGAGGAACCCGAACCGCAGGCGCCGCCGCACCGCCCCGCCGAGCAGCGCGAGCAGGACGAACGAGAACAAGCTGGGCCCGACGGGCAGACCGCTCCACCCCAGGACGTCGGACACGACGTCGATCGGGCCCGAACGCGGGAAGGCCAGGGCGAGCAGGCACCACGCCGCCGCCACGACGACGAACTTCCCGGTCCACCCGGCGAACGTGTCGCGCCAACCGCCCACGCGGGTGGCGGTGTCGCCGGACGCAGCCGTCACGCCCCCGACGATAGGGGGTGGTTCCTGTGCCCCGCGTGTTGCACCGCACCACGGGTGCGCGCATCAGTGGTGCGTCTGCGGTGTGTCAGCCCCGCCGACGCACCACGTGCCTGTCCTCCACCCGTGATCGGCCTGCGAGGACTGCTCCGCGACGACATCCGGGCCCACGACTTCACGCCGTGGGACCCGGTCATGTGGGAGCAGTGGGTGACCGGCAGCCGCACCTTCCGTCCCGAGTTGTCGGTACTGCTGGTCCGCGACGACGACCCGAGCGGGTGGTGGCCTACGCCCAGCACGCCGGGTTCGAGGCGTACGCGGCTGCGACCGGGCGCCGCGAGGCCCACGTGACGCGGGTCGGCGTCCCTGCACGTCGACGCCCAGAACCCGACCGGCGCGCTCGGCGTCCACGAACGCGCCGGGTTCGTCGTCGAGCGCCGGTTGGCCGCGTACGCCCTCGAACGCGGGCCGGTCAGCCCGGGATGACCTCGTCCGCCAGCCACGCCGCGACGCCGTCGGGGTACGGCGCGGGCAGGCTGAGCACGACGTGGGGGAACCCCGCCTCGACGGCCCGCTCGACGGCGCCGCGGGTGACGCCCGGGTCGTCGTAGGCGACCGGCAGCACGATCGAGCGGGTGATCTCCGCGGGGTCGCGGCCGATCTCCGCGCAGAACCCGTCGAGCACCCCGCTGCGGGCCACGCAGTCGGCGAGGTCGCCACCCGGCACGTTCCAGACGTCGGCGTACCGGGCGACGACCCGCAACGTCGACGCGGCGCGGCCACCGACGACCACCGGCGGGCCCGGGCGTTGCACGGGCTTGGGGTTGCCGAACGCTCCGGTCACCTTCTGGAAGCGGCCGTCGTGGTCGAACGGGACCTCTGAGGTCCAATGGCGTCGGATGATCTCCAGCGACTCGGCCAGGCTGGCGACGGCGTCGGCCGCGGCGAGGTACGGCAACCCGTTCGCGTCGTACTCCTGCCGCGCCCACGGGACACTCGGCCGCGACCCGGCGCCGATGCCGAAGTCGAGCCGGCCACCGGAGACGATGTCGACGGTCGTCGCGATCTTGGCGAGCATCGTCGGCGGGCGGAACCGGTTGCTGGTCACGAGGAGCCCGAGCCGGATGCGGCTGGTCAGCGCGGCCATCGCCGAGAGCAGCGTCCAGCCCTCGAAGATCGGGCCGTCGAGGCCGCCGGCGATCGGGAGCAGGTGGTCGAACAGCCAGGCGTGACCGATCCGTGGCTCGGCGTCGGCCTCGCGCCAGACCCGCAGGAGGTCGTCGTACCCGACGCCCTGGGGCGCCGTGGCGATGCCGACGTTCGGCGTGGTCACGCCGCGCGCCGCCGCAACGTTGCATCCAGCAACGACGGCCGGGTGTCGATCTTCTCGTCCGCAGCCAGATCAATGCCTGGTGCAACGATCTTGTCGATGGCGTCGAGGACGTCGGCCGGGAGCACGGTGTCCGCCGCGGCCAGCTGCGACTGCAGGTGCTCGAGGGTGCGGGGTCCGACCAGCGCACTCGTCACGCCGCGGTGGGCCGTCACGAAACCCAGGGCCAGCTGGATCAGCGTGAGCCCGGACTCGTCGGCCAACTCGGCGAAACGTTCGACAGCGTCGAGCTTGGCCCGGTTCACCGGGAGGTCGAGGTCGAAGCGTGCGGGCATCACCGTGGAGCGGCTCGTGGTGATCTCCTGGCCGCGTCGGACAGCGCCCGAGAGCCAGCCGCTCGACAACGGGCCCCACACGAGCACGCCCAGGCCGTGGTCCTCGGTGACGGGGAGGACCTCGGCCTCGGCGCCGCGGTTGAGCAGCGAGAAGTGCAACTGCTCGGTGACGTAGCGGCCGAGCGCGCGTCGCTCGGAGGTCCACTGCGCCTCGACGACGCGGTGGGCCGGGAACTGCGAGCTGCCGAAGTACTGGATCTTGCCCGCGCGCTGCAGGTCGGTGAGCGCTCCGAGCGTCTCCTCGTCGGAGGTCGTGGGATCCCACCGGTGGACCTGGTAGAGGTCGACGTGGTCGACCCCGAGGCGGCGCAGGCTGTCGTCGAGCGCGGTGGTGAGCCACCGGCGGGACGCGCCACGGTGGTTGCGCTCGTCGCCCATCGGCAGGAACGCCTTGGTGGCGAGCACGATGTCGTCGCGGCGGCCCGCGAGGGCCTTGCCCACCATCTCCTCCGACTGTCCCTGGCTGTAGAAGTCGGCGGTGTCGATCGTGTTGACGCCCGCCTCGAGCGCGGCGTCGACGATCGCGGTGGCGTCGTCCTGGGTCGTGTTGCCGACCCGGCCGAAGTTCATCGCCCCGAGGGCGAGGGTGCTGACCTGGACGCCGGTGCGTCCGAGGGTGCGGTACTGCATGGGGTCTCCTCTGGCATGATGGAAGCGGAACGTTGTTCCGGTCGTCGTGGAACGATACGGAGCGCTGTTCCGGTTCGCAACCGCCTGCCGTCCGGAGACCCGTGACCACCGCCTCGCCCCGCAAACGCGCCGACGCGCGCCGCAACGAGCAGACCCTGCTCGACGCCGCCGCGGCCGTCTTCGTCGAGTCCGGCGTCGACGCGCCGGTGCGCGAGATCGCGACCCGTGCGGGCGTCGGCATGGGCACCATCTACCGCCACTTCCCCACCCGGGCCGACCTCATCGTGGCCGTGTTCCGGCACCAGGTCGACGCCCTGGTCGCGGCCGGCCCGGCCCTGCTCGACTCGGCGGCGTCGCCCTTCGACGCCCTGGCGTCCTGGATCGACCGGTTCGTCGACTTCCTGGTCACCAAGCACGGCCTGGCGCGGGTGTTCCAGTCCGACGACCCCGGTTCCGCCGCCCTGCACGCCGACTTCGTCGAACGCCTGGTGCCGGTGCTCGGCACGTTGCTCGACGCCGCGGTCGCGGCCGGTCAGGTCGACCCCGGCACCGACCCGTTCGTCCTCATGCGCGGCGTCGGCAGCATCTGCGCAGGCTTCCCCGCCGACCAGCACGACGCCGCCCGCGCCCTCGTCGACCTGCTCGTCGCCGGCCTGCGTCGGTCCCCCGCCTGATCCGGTCCCGTCGTCGTCTCGCTCGTCGTCTCGTTCGTGTTGACGGGTCGGGCGCGTCAGGCGCGTCAGGCGGGTCGGGCGAGGTCAGGTGGGGAGGCCGCGCAGGACGCGGAGGGCGACGGAGAGGACGGCGAGGTCGCCAGCGGCGGGTTCGGAGGCCAGGGCGGAGTCCAGCGTGACCAGGGCGCGTTCGACCCGTTCGGTGTTGGCCGCGGCCCAGGTCTGCATCCGCTCGGTGGCGGGGGCGGTGGGGTCGCTGCCGCGCAGGACGGTGCGGGTGAGGGACGACAGCGCGGCGTAGAGGTCGTGGCGCAGCGCCGAGCGGGCGAGGGCGTGCCAGCGGTCGCGGCGGTCGAGGCCCGTGATGCGGGTGAGCAGCGCGTCGACGTGGAAGTGCTCGGACAACGCGAAGTGCAGCGCGGCCACCGCCTCCACCGGCTCGTTCTCGGCCTGCGCGATCTCGACGACGTCGAGGAGCAGGAACCCCGACAGCAACGCCGAGACCCGGTGCGCGAGGTCGGTGGGCAGGCCCGCGGCGACGAGGGAGGCCGAGTCGGCGTCGAGGGCCTCGCGTTCCACACCACACACCAACTCGTGGACGTGCGGCAGCAGCGCCGCGACGGCCGGACGGAACCGGGAGATCTCGGCGGTGACGTCGGCGATCGGGAAGCGACTGTCGAGCAACCACCGGGTGGCCCGGTCGATCACCCGACGGATCCAGCGCAACGCCGCGACCTGGGCGTCGGTCGAGACCGTGTGGTCGAGGGCCTCGACGTCGGCCCAGAACGACTCCAGGTCGAACACCTCGCGGGCGACCGTGTACGCCTTGAGCACCTGCTCGGCCGGCGCACCGGTCTCCTCGACCGCCCGGAACACGAAGGTGGTGCCGGCCCGGTTGACGCAGTCGTTGACGACGGCCGTGGTGATGATCTCCCGGCGCAGCGGGTGGCCCGCGAGCTGCGGGCGCAGCCGCTCGACGATCTCCGCCGGGAAGTAGCCCACCAACGCCCGGTGGAACCAGGGTTCCTCGGGCAGCGAGGTGGCGATCAGCCGACGGGTCAGGCCGTTCTTCACGTACGCGACCACCACCGACAGCTCCGGCGAGGTCAGTCCCTGGCCCGCCTCGGCCCGCTCGGTGAGCTCGGCGTCGTCCGGCAGGAACTCCAACGCCCGGTCCAGTTCGCCGGTCGACTCCAGCTCGCGCAGCAAGCGCGCGTGCACGCCGATCAACGCCGGTGCGGTCGAGCGGCTGACACCGAGCAGCACGTTCTGCCCGTAGTTGTCGGCGAGGACCTGCTTCGCGACGACGTCCACCTGGTCCAGCAGCAGCGGGTTGCGTTCGGCCGCGGGCAGCGCGCCCGAGGCGACGGCCCGGTCGAGCAGGATCTTGATGTTGACCTCGTGGTCGGAGGTGTCGACGCCCGCGGAGTTGTCGATGGCATCGGTGTTGATGCGACCACCCGCGCCCTCGGGTCCACCGTGCAGCGCGTACTCGATGCGGCCGAGTTGGGTCAGCCCGAGGTTGCCGCCCTCCCCGACGACCTTGGCCCGCACGTCGCGACCGTCGGCGCGCAGGACGTCGTTGGCCTTGTCCCCCGCGGCGCCCTGGGGCTCGTCGGACGCCTTGACGTACGTGCCGATCCCGCCGTTCCACAACAGGTCGACCGGCGCGACGAGCAACGCGTGCAACAGTTCCGCGGGCGAGAGCGAGACCGCCTGCGGACCGAGACCGAGAACGGCGCGGACCTCGGCGGAGACGGGAATCGCCTTCAGCGTGCGGGGGAAGACGCCACCACCGGCGGAGATGAGCGCCTGGTCGTAGTCGGCCCAGCTCGAACGCGGCAGCGCGAACAGCCGCTGCCGTTCGGCGAACGAGGCCGCCGGATCGGGGTTCGGGTCCAGGAAGATGTGGCGGTGGTCGAACGCGGCCACGAGCTTCAGCGCCCGCGACTGCAGCATCCCGTTGCCGAACACGTCGCCGCTCATGTCACCGATGCCGACCACCGTGACCGGGTCACGCGCGACGTCGACGCCCATCTCGCGGAAGTGGTAGGTCACCGACTCCCACGCGCCGCGCGCGGTGATGCCCATGGCCTTGTGGTCGTAGCCGACCGACCCGCCCGAGGCGAACGCGTCGCCGAGCCAGAAGCCGTACTCGTGCGACACCTCGTTGGCGAGGTCGGAGAACGTCGCGGTGCCCTTGTCGGCCGCGACGACCAGGTAGGCGTCGTCACCGTCGTGCCGCACCACCCGTTCGGGCGGCACGACCCGGGCGGTGCCGTCGGCCGACAGCACGTCGTTGTCGGTGACGTCCAGCAGGCTCGAGACGAACTCGCGGTACGCGGCGCGACCCTCGGCCAACCAGGCGTCGCGGTTCGTTGCATCCGGCAACCGTTTCGCGACGAACCCGCCCTTGGCACCCACCGGCACGATGACGGCGTTCTTGACCATCTGGGCCTTGACCAACCCGAGCACCTCGGTGCGGAAGTCCTCCGGACGGTCCGACCACCGCAACCCGCCCCGGGCCACCGGCCCGAACCGCAGGTGCACACCCTCGACCCGGGGCGAGTGCACCCAGACCTCGGCCCACGGCTTCGGCAGCGGCAGGCCCTCGATCCGGTGCGGCGCGAGCTTGATCGCGATGGCCGCGCGCCGCTCCCCTGCGGGGTCGCGCCGGTAGGCGTTGGTGCGGGTCGTCGCCGCGATGAGCCCGGCGAACGTGCGCAGGATGCGGTCCTGGTCGAGGCTCGCGACGTCGGCGAGCGCCTCGGCGATCCGGTCCTCGGTCGACGCCTGGTCGTCCGGACGGCTCACGCCGACCAGGGACGGGTCGAACCGTTCCTGGAAGAACTCGACCAGCAGCCGGGCGATCGCCGGGTGCTCGGCCAGGGTCCGTTCGAGGTAGCCCTGGCTGAAGCTGACGCCCGCGATGTTCGCCTGCCGCAGGTACTTCGCGTACGTCCGCAGCACGTCGGCCTGCCGCCAAGTCAGTCCGGCGCGGACGACGAGCGCGTTGAAGCCGTCCTGCTCGACGCGTCCGCGCCAGAGCAGCGCGAGCGTCTCGACCAGTTCGTGCGCGCTGCGGTCGTCGAGCGGGACGCCGGCGGGCAGCCGCAGCCCGAAGTCGTACACCCACGCACTGCCGCCGCCGGCGAGCCCGATCTCGTAGGGACGTTCGTCGAGGACCTCGAAGCCGGTGTCGGTGAACATCGGCAGCGCCCGCGCGAGCGAGAGGGTCGCGCCGGTGCGGAACACCTTGAGCCGGCGGTCGGCGGGGTCGTCGGCCGGCGGTCGGTAGAGCGAGAACGCGAGACCGTCGTCGGCCGGCAGCTGCGCGAGCTGCACGAGGTCGGTCACCGCGGTGGACGGTGCGAAGTCCTCCTTGTACGCCTCGGGAAGCCCGACGACGAACCGTTGCACGATGCCTTCCGCCCGTTCCTCGCCGACGGCGAGGGTCAGCAGGTCGGCGAGGTCGTCCGACCACCGGCGGATGACGGCCTGCACCTCGTTCTCGACCGTGCTGCGTTCGGGGTTGGGGATCTCCTCCCCCGGCCGCAACGCGATGAGGAACTGCATGCGGGCGAGGTCGAGTTCGGTGATGCGGTCGTCGCGACCGATGGCGGTGCCCGGCCAGTTGCGCGCGATGATCTCGCAGACCCGGCGCCGGGTCTCGGGTCCGAACCGGTCGGCCGGCAGGTACACGAGCACCGACACGAAGTCGTGGTTGAGGTGGACGCGGGCGAACACCCCGACCCCGCCGTGGTCGGCGCGGTCGACGACCAACTGCGCGAGCCGCAGCAGATCGGGCGTGGGCGCCTCGAGCATCTCGTCGCGCGGGAGGGTGCGCACGGCGGCGGCGAGCCGGCGGCCACTGTGGCTGTCGGCGCGCACGCCGGAGGTCGCCATGATCTCGGCGATGCGCTGCCGGACGACCGGGACCTGACCGAGCGTGTAGTCGGCCCGGTCGACGATGAGCCCGAGGAACACGTGCAACCGGCCGTCAGCGGGATCGACGACGGTGACGCAGTCGTAGTGCGCCGCGCGTCGGATCCGTGACACCAGCGGCGACTTGAAGATCACCAGCGGGTTGCCGCTGCGGAACGCCGGCAGCAGCTCCGACGGTGAGATCACCGCGCCACCCGGGCGCAGCACGCCCTCGCCGGAGGTCCGGGGGGAACTCGACGGGTCGGCGCCGAGCTCGGTGGCGGTGAACGCCGCGTGCCCGACGATGAGGTAGTTGCCGTCGGCGAGCCAACGCAACAACTGCCCGGCCTCGGCGCTGGTGTCGCGGTCGAAGTTGCCCGGGTCCTCGACGAGGTGATCGGCGAGCGTGCGCATCGCCGCGTACATCGGCGAGGCGTCGGTGACCGCCTGCGACACGTCGACCAGTGCTGTGTGCAACCGTTCCGCCACCGTCGCAGCGGTGTCGGGGTCGACGGCCGGGATCTCGACGTGGATCCACGACTCGGTGATCGCGCCGTCCGGCAGCGGCGCGGTGTCGGCGAGGTCGTGCACCTCGGTCAGCACACCCTCGGCGTCGCGTTCCACGATGAGTGCCGGGTGGACCAGCGTCAGCACCGTGTGGCCGCGGTGTTCGAGTTCGGCGCGGACCGACTCGACCAGGTAGGGCATGTCCGGGCTGACGATGTCGAACGAGGTGACCGGCCCGAGGTCGGTGGCGAACCCCTCGTCGGTGGCGCGGACCGCGATGCTCGCGCCCGGGCGGACCCGGCCGGCGAGCCCCGCCGCGGCGGCGGCGCGGGTGAGCCCCGCGA